>CAZBFC010000242.1:0-4354 GCA_964491095.1 uncultured archaeon
TCATCACTTTTTGGCTCAATTGTGATCCTAACGTTTAGGTTATCTCCCGGACTGTAACAATCTTTTTTTCCTTCAATCGTTATCTTAAGATCGTCTTTTTTTAGATACTCCAATCCAAAAACTGGTGTAATAAATAAAATCAATATTAGAAAAACCATCATTACTAATTTTCTCATTTCATCACCTCACACTAATGGCTCTATATCTTCATCAAAGACCGCAAGAGTCTTCTCAATTCTCTCCTTCTCTAATTCTTCGATCTCCTCCTTAGCTTCAACGGCAAGTCTCTGCAATTGCTTTACTCTTGGGATATCCGTTACATTTGCCAAAACAACTAAAGCCGCAACGTATTTAGTTCTTCTTGTTGGGTAATCTCCAGCTCTAACTTCAACTCCAGCGATCTGCTCCTCAAGCCAGATCTTAGCTTTCTCCAATCCCTTCCTATCCAAATGTTCCGGTGGTCCAGCAACCAATATCAACGCCCTCTCAGCACTTCTTATGTTGCAGGGAATCGTAAGTCTTCCCAAAGCAGCCCTTCTAACGAGAGATGCAATCTTCGTAGCTTTATCATCTTCCATCAAATTTGGCTCCTCCTCCTTCTTTTTAAGGAAGGGTAACTTGAGCTTTGATTTCTTCTTCTTCTCCTCAGCCAAGCTTGTGGCGTAGCCTATTGCAGATATCCCTCCACCCTTAAGCGTATTTATAACCTCAGCACTGTCAATTACCATTTCTCCGACCATTCCCTCTTCAACCGGCTCTCCTGCCCTTGCCAGAACCGCCAATCTTTTTACTATTTCCTCATTTATCTTTGCAAAACTCTCCTTCAAGCTTAAACCTTCATACTTCCAAGCTCCGTTATCAACCAATATCAGGTTGTCAGCATACTTAAGCAGTGAAACCATGCTTCTTGCAGCATTCAACGAATACAACTTCCCCTCTTCTGGAGCAGGAAGGATTCCTACTACATAAACTGGCTCAGAATACATTTCTGAGAGGTACTTGGCCAAAACTGGAGCTCCACCGCTTCCCGTTCCTCCACCTAAACCAGCTATGATCAGAAATGCATCGATCTCATGAGTTCCCCTTTCGTCTATTGCACTTAAGATCGTTTCAATTTCATCTTGAGCTATCTTGGCTCCAAGCTTGTTGTCCGTTCCAACTCCATGCCCCTTAACTACAGTCTGACCTATGAGGATTCTATCCTTCATTGGCACATGCTTAAGTCCCATCAGGTCGGTTCTTGCGGTATTTATGGCTAAGGTCTTGATTGTGATACCTGATCCTCTCATCTTCTCATTCTCAAGGAATAAGTCGAGTATTTTTCCTCCACACTGTCCGAAACCAATTACAAAGAACTTCATAGTTTCACCGCTACCATAGCATTTAAGCGATTTTAATTTAAGCCTTTCTGTAATTGTCATATTAGTTATATGGAATTTATGGAGGTGATAAGATGTTCGTTGACGATTACAGCTTCGGTAGAATCGTCATTAACGGCAAAACGTATAGGAACGATGTGATAGTTTCCAAAGATTGGATTAAACCAAACTGGTGGAGAAAGGAAGGGCATGCAGTTTGCTTAGAGGACATTGAAGAGATACTTGAGAGAAATCCAGAGGTGGTTGTATTTGGAACTGGAGCATACGGTGTAGTTAAGGTTGGAAGGGACGTCATTGAAGAGCTGAGAAAAAGAGGAATTGAGGTCATATGCGAGCCCACTGCCAAAGCCGTTGAGATATACAATAAACTACTAAAAGAGGGCAAAAATGTTATTTTGGCGGCACATTTAACATGCTAATGCAATTCTACACCTTTCATTCTATTGTATTCGATTTCTGCCAATATTATTTCAAGCAAATCTTTTTCCTCTGGAATTATCTCCATAAGTCTCATCAGTAGTGATCTAATTAATGAAATATCCCTCTTACATCTTTCCATAAGTGGGATCAAATACGGAATCCTGAACTCTCCGTTGGTATAGTGGATCTTTCTAAGCATTTCATTACTTACAGGCCTAAGTTCCTCTCCGATCTTTGGAGCTGTCCTTGGCTCATCCAAATCTATTCTACAGAGAGAAATACACCTTGCAACCTTCTTCCCCTCTGAGATATCTGGCATGAACCTTCTTATCTCCTCCCTATCGAGTTCCCCCAAATATTTAGCGTATTCTGGCTCCTCCTGATAGACGGAAGCAACAATAGCCAGTATATCCCCACAGAGAACGATGTCCCCAACAGAAACATCCCCCACCTCAGCTTCGAATTCGCTGTGACTCAGAACTCTTATAACCTTCCCAAGCATTCAGATGAAACTGGGATGTTAGCTATAAAATCGTTTGGATAATCGTCAAATAGTATGACAGCAATAGCTTTCAATGATATTTACCTAAAACCCATAACCCCAGCTTATGAATTTAAGATGATATTTCAGCAGTAGTAACTATACGTTAAGGTAATATCCAGAAACGCTATGATCAAGCTTTTAGTTTTGTGAAATACTTAATACGTTTAGATGATGAGGCCTACGGGGTCCGAGCCGTGATGATGACCGTGCCCTACTCTGATCTATGATGATTCACTCCCCTCCTGAGCGGTGATGAGGACAGGTAGGACTGCTGATTTCTTATGAATTTTTGTGATATTTTGTTAAATTCATTTTTTACATTCATAAAATAATTTATATATCCGTAATATTTTAGCTCTGCAGAGGTGTTAGGATGAGATTTGCAATAGCCGTGATCATCGTTGCATTGGCAGTCTTGGGATGTACTCAAAAGGTTGAAGAAACTGGAAAGACGTTGCATGTCTATTGTGGAGCAGGAATGAGAAAGCCGATGGATGAGATTGCAAAGGAATTTGAAAAGGAGTATAAGGTCAAAGTTCTCTGTGATTATGCCGGGGCAGGCTACCTTCTTGCTAAGATCGAAGCTACGAAGAGTGGAGACATATTTATGCCCGGAGACTACATCTATGTTAGGAAGTTGCTCGATAAAGGCGAAATAATCGAATACAAGAACTTTACGAAGCACATACCGGTTATAGTCGTTCCAAAGGATAATCCAAAGAACATAACATGCTTCGAAGATCTCGCCAAGCCCGGAGTTAGATTGGCTATAGGCGATGAGAACATCGCAATCGGAGTTGCTATAAAGAAGATCCTTGCAAAGGCGGAAAAGTATCATCCTGGAATCAGCGAGAAGATCATGGAAAATGTTGTTGTTAAGGGTGCAACCGTAAAGCAGGTCCTACTCTACGCAATCGAAGGACAGGTTGATGCAGCTGTAGTCTGGAGGGCCGATGCACTTGAGAACAAGGATAAGGTCGACATAATTCCGATAAACGAGAGCTACAACGTGATAAAGTCCGTTCCAATTGCAATCCTGAAGTTTACGAAGGATAAAGAACTCGCAAGGAAGTTCTACGAATTTGTACTTACGAAGGGAAAGGAGATATTCGAAAAGCACGGGTTCGTAGTCCTATGAGGACGATCGCATTTTTAGCCCTAACATTTTTCATACTAACTGTTCTATCAGTTGTTCTATCGATAACTGGGAAGATTACTCCCCAAACTCTTCAAAATGCCTTTAGTTCAGAAGAAGTTCAGTTTGCAATATCCCTAAGCCTGAGATCCGCTCTTGCAGCCACGTTTTTAGCATTACTCGTTGGAGTCCCTTCAGCCTACGCTTTGGCAAGATTTCAATTTAGAGGTAAGGAAATTTTGGACAGTTTAATCGATCTACCAGTAGTTTTGCCTCCGCTCATCTCGGGTTTCGGACTGCTGATCTTCTTTGGGGAAACCGAGATAGGTAGATTCATTACTGAGCACATCGTTAGAGTTGTATTCACGCCCTATGGAATAATCGTAGCCCAGTTCTTCGTTGCAACTCCATTCGTGATCCGAACAACGAGGGCTGTGCTCGAAAGCATAGATTCAAAATACGAGTTGATTGCTCAGAGCCTCGGTTCAGGCAGATTTGAGAGCTTTCTGAGAGTTACGCTTCCAATGGCAAGAAGGGGGATTTTGGCGGGAGCTATCTTAGCATGGGCTAGATGCATCGGTGAATTTGGAGCTACCTTGATGCTCGCCGGAGCCACAAAGATGAGAACTGAAACTCTGCCTATAGCGGTATTTTTGAACATCTCAGTTGGAAACATAGAGCTGGCTTTGGCTATAGCGTTTATAATGCTCGTAATAGCGATTCTGACGATTGTTTCGATTAAGTTTGTCGCAAGTTTGAGGTGATCCTTATGCTGACGATTGAAAATTTGAGGAAGGAGCTTGAAAACTTCACGCTCGAAATCGATAGGCTTGAGATTGAAGATGGAGAGTATTTCGTTTTCTTAGGCTTGAGTGG
>CAZBFC010000243.1:0-4875 GCA_964491095.1 uncultured archaeon
CGTATATCCCATAGGGGTATGAGACATGAAAAAAGAGCTCGCGATGATCTTGGAAAAGCTTGAGGGATTTAGAAATCCAAAGATAGAGTTGTAGCAATATGTCACACCTCCATCGCTCGCATCCGAGATAATCGTTAATGCAAAACTTATGGGAGATCTCGACTTGGTCGTAGATCTAGGCTGTGGAACCGGAATATTGGCCATAGCCTCCGCCCTGCTAAATGCCAAGGCGGTAGGGTTTGACATCGATATCGAAGCTTTAAGGATAGCAAGAAAGAACGCTAAGAAAGTAGGAGTTCATGTGGATTTCGTCCTCAGCAGGGTTGAAGACGTGGCTATAAAGCGTAGATGCACAATCATAATGAATCCACCGTTTGGTATCCAGAAGAGACATGCGGATAGGCCTTTTTTGTTTAAGGCCATGGAGATCGCAGATGTGATATATACGATCCATTCGGCTGGAAGCGAGAGGTTCATAAGAAAGATATGTGCAGAGAAGGGGTTTGAAATCACACATCTCTGGCGCTACAAAATTCCTCTTAAGAGGACATACTCATTTCATGAAAAAGAATTTAAATGGATAGCCGTTGAAGTTTACAGATTGAGGAGATCGTAAATGTTCGTTTTACCCGGAGATAAAATTGGCTGTGTTGAAGAGTTCGAAGCTGGAGAGGGAGTTTATGAAGAAAACGGCGAGCTTTATGCGAGTGTAGCTGGAAGGATAATTGTTGAAGGGAGAGTTGTAAAAATAGAGCCGATAAATAGAATTCCGAAGCTTGAAAGAGGAGATGTGGTTATCGGAAAGGTTATCGATGTTAAAAATTCGATAGCCCTAGTCAAGCTCATAAGAAAGTTGGGACACGACAGGGAACTTGTTAGAAGTTTCATCGGAATATTACACGTTTCAAACGTTCAAAGCGAATTCTTAAGCAACATCGGTTCCGTGATAAGGTTTGGAGATCTAATCAAGGCTGAAATTTTGGATGAGAGTCTAAAGCTTTCAACTAAAGCTAAAGAGATGGGTGTGATCAAATCGAAGTGTAGCGAGTGCAGATCGGAACTTCACCTAGATGGAGATAAGCTTAAATGTCCGAGATGTGGGAATGTTGAAAGTCGAAAGGTATCTTCAGATTACGGAAAGGGGGTGCCGTGATGGAGGTAAAGGTTCTTGAGATGGGTGAAAATTACGTAAAATTGCTTGTAAAGGGTGAGGATCATACCTACTTAAACCTACTTCAGTATTACCTCTTACAGGATAAGAGTGTCATAATCGCGAAGTATCATATCCCCCACCCTCTAACCGGAGAGCCTGAGCTTTTCGTTCGAACAGACGGAAGCAAAAGTCCGCTCGAAGCGATAAGAGATGCAAACAAGAGGATTATCGAAGCATGCGAAGAACTGCTATCGCAGATCTAAGCTGGGAGGAACTACTCAAAATAATGGAGAATGAAGCTAAAAAGAGAAATGCACCGGTTTACTCTATTAAGCACAATCCAAATCCGTTTCAGGTTTTGGTTTCCGCAATTTTGAGCACTCGAACAAGAGATGAGCAGACGGCCAAAGCTTGTGAGAGATTGTTCAGAGTCGCAGAAAAACCCGAAGATCTACTAAGACTTTCCGTGGATGAGATAGACGAACTTATAAGGGATGTCGGATTTCACAGGGTTAAGGCTAAAAACCTCAAAAGGTTGGCCGAGATTCTCGTTAAAGAATACAACTCTCAAGTTCCCTCGGAATTCGATGAGCTGATCAAGTTGCCTGGCGTTGGAAGGAAGGTTGCGAACATAGTTCTTGCAAACGCGTTCAAAAAGCCAGCCATAGCTGTGGATACACACGTTCATAGAATCGCAAACAGAATGGGTATAGTTGAGACGAAAAAGCCAGAAGAGACCGAAAGGGAGTTGATGAAGATAGTTCCGAAGGAGCTTTGGCATAGAGTGAATAGGCCGTTCGTGGGTTTCGGACAGACGGTCTGTAGGCCAATAAAGCCGCTCTGCAACGAATGCCCCTTCAAAGATCTCTGCCCCAAGCTTTTGTAAACTGTTGCTACATGATCACTTGGATGTTTAGCTGGTCTCCACTGCAAATCCGGTCTAGCAAGCAAAATTTATTAGGCTTCGATGAATCTTTCCTTCAAATTTTCAACCTTACCGATGACCCTGTCTTCATCCATAGTCAGAACTATGCCATCTTCCATTATCAACTCGCCATCGACGATTACGTGGCTGACCTCGCATCCGTAGCTTGCATAGACGATGCTGTGAAGAGGATCGTAGACTGGACAGTAGTTAAATCGATCTCTATCAATTAAAATTATATCCGCAAGTTTTCCTTGCTTCAATTCACCTCCGTTTATCTTATAAGCTTTGTAACCGTTTTTTGTGGCCATCTCCAAGACATCTTTAGCATGTAAAGCATCGGCTTTGCCGGTTGCTACCTTCTGCAGTAAGGATGTCAACTTTATCTCTTCGAACAGGTTGTAAGTGTTGTTTGAAGCCGCTCCGTCGGTACCTAAGCAAACGTTTATACCAATTTCAAGCATATCCCTGATCCTTGCAATGCCAGAAGCTAGCTTGAGATTGCTTACTGGACAGTGAGCAACGCTAACTCCTCTTTCTTTCAAAATTCTAAGCTCCTCGTCATCAAGCCATATCGCATGGGCTATAACAGTTTTATCATCCAGAAATCCTATCTCATCAAGCAATCTAACTGGAGTTTTGCCGTATCTGCGTTTTATCTCCTCAACCTCGTGCTTCGTTTCCGAAACGTGGATGTGAACCAGAGTTCTCAATTCATCGGCTTTACGCTTTACCTCCTTGAGAAACTCCGGCGTGCATGTGTAAGGTGCATGCGGGCCGTATATGGCCTTAATCCTGCCGTTAAATGCGTTATCCCAATTTTTTATAAATTCAGTTCCAATCTTGAGTTCCCTTTCAGCCTTCTCTCTGTCACCTCTATCGGCCATTCCGTAGCAAAGAACTGCCCTAATTCCGGTTTCTCCAACTGCCTTAGCGACTTCGTCCATATGTATGTACAGATCTGAAAATGCCGTTGTGCCAGTTTTGATCATCTCTAGAATTCCAAGCATAGAACCCCAATAGACATCTTTAGGTGTTAACTTTCTCTCAGCCTTCCAGATCTTCTTTTCAAGCCAGTCCATCAGCGGCATATCTTCAGCATAACCCCTAAAGAGGGTCATTGCAAGATGCGTATGGGCGTTGAACAGTCCGGGCAGTACAAACTTCCTGCTGGCATCGATTTCCAGATCACCCGAGATATCATCCCTACCGACGTAGGCGATCACATTTCCTTCAATTCCTATGTTGGCCTCGATAAATCTGCCATCTATGAAGCAGATGCCGTTTTTTATCGCTACATCAAACATCCTATTTGCGTTCGACGATGATTTAAAAATGATTTTGATTTCGCAACTACAAGTTATTCAAATATCTCCTCGATCTCGTCGATTTCATCCCATGTCGTGAATATCAGTAGTCTATCTCCCAATTTGATCTCTGTATCTCCTCTCGGGATTATGCATTCGTCCCCTCTCAAGATTCCACCGATGATCGATCTCTTCGGCAGTCTTATATCTGCGATTCTCTTTCCTGAGAGATTTCTATTTTTAACACTTACCTCCAAAACCGTCGCCTCATGTCTTATGTCAGCTATCGTCCTGATATCGACCAACCTAAGATACTTCATGACCTCTATGAACGTAACCCTCCTTGGTGATAGGGCGTAATCAACTCCAACTCTCTCAAAAAGCTTGACGTATGATCCCTTTTCAACCTTTGCAATAGCCTTCTTCGCCCCCAAGCTTTTCGAAAGTAAGGATATCAACAGATTTTTCTCATCGCTTTCGGTGGTTGCAATTACAACGTCAGCCTTACCTATCTCCTCCTCGATAAGGAAATCCAAATCCGTGGCATCTCCAACGACAACCTTCACATTTCTTAAAATTCCGCACAACTGCTCGCAAACCTTTATGTCCGAATCTATCAGCTTGACATTGAGTCTGCTGCTGTCCAGTATCCTCGCTATGTAGCTTCCTATCGTTCCCCCACCGAAGATAACTACGTTCTTAACTAGCACATTTCCAAACTTCTTCTTGATTTTGGCGATATCCTCAGACCTTCCAAAGATCGTGAGTATATCTCCAGCCTTTATAACCGTATCTCCCTTTGGAACTATCAAATCACCATTTCTGTAGATTGCCGTTATGATTACGTTCCTCGGAAGATGCAACTCTGAAATCTTCTTACCCACAATTGGTGAATCTTCGGAAACGACTATCTCAACCATGTCTGCCTTTCCACCGCTCAAAGATATGAATTCGATCGCACCGGGTATCATTATCAGATTCGCTATTTCATTTGCCAAAGCGAGCTGGGGGCAGATTATCAAATCGTATCCGATCGGATGATCCTTTACTATCGGCTTATCGACATACTCCGGATTTCCAACCCTGACTATGATCTTCCTAGCTCCAAGCCTCCTTGCAGCGATTCCGGCTAATAGGTTAACCTCGTCACTTCCAGTGACTGCCAAAAACAGATCGGCTTTATCGACGTTGGCCTTCTTTAGAACTTTCACATTGGCTGCGTTTCCCTGAATAACCTCAACGTTTAAATTCTGAATGTTTTCAACCTTGGCCTCATCCTTTTCGATTACGAAAACGTTATGATTTTCACACAGCACCTTCGCCAAGTTGTAGCCGACTTCCCCGGCTCCCGCGATGACTATATGCATTGTCCCTAACTCCGATTTTATTGCTTATATATTTGATTCTATACCGTTCGCCGCTTTTTCATTTATCCACATATTGAAGCTTTGATAGCCTAAACATCATGCGCCTCTACTTCTCTCCATGAT
>CAZBFC010000244.1:0-2166 GCA_964491095.1 uncultured archaeon
ACAGTAAATTCAAGGATATCCTCGAAATCGTCAAGAGTTGAAGAAACTGTTAAAAGCATCAGATCCATTAACTCATCATGCACATTCCACCTGAACCCGTATGGAGTACAGCCATAGGACTCACGGCTATATTTCTGCTCGTTCTCATACTCCCCTTTAAGCTCAGGATAGTTGAAGAGAATCTTGAACCGTTCTTTCTCTTGATGGGTGCTCTTGCGGTGACCATATCCGGCCTTTGGAGCATCGAGCTAATAATAGAAGCCTTAAAAGAGCCTGTTTGGCTTCCAAACGTTCCAATACCCATAGGCATATTTCAAGTTGTTCTGCTGTTTGGTATAATAATCTACAAATATAATAAAAAAATATACGGGGCGATATTAGGACTCTTGGAAAGAATGGGTCTGAAGACTTTTGTATTCGTGATGATAGTCGTTTTGGGTTTGATTTCGAGCCTAATATCGGTTATAGTGACCGCAGTTATTCTATCCGAAGTTTCTCTTGCATTACCCCTCGAAAGGCGTAAGAAGATTGAGTTCGTAGTAATCGCATGCTTCGCAGTTGGTTTGGGAGCGGCCTTAACTCCAGTCGGAGAACCACTATCGACGATCGCAGTTTCGAAACTCAAGGGTGAACCCTATCACGCAGGATTCTTCTTCTTACTTAAACTTTTGGGAATTTACATAATTCCGGGTATCGTAGTCCTTGGGATATACGGAGCCAAGAGGATCGGATCGGTTAAAATCGATAAGATAGAAATCCCAGAATACACTGAAACTTTAAGAGCGGTAGTTGTTAGAGCTCTGAAAGTCTACGTATTCGTCTCAGCTTTGATCTTGCTTGGAACTGGACTTTCCCCGCTCGCTATATGGTTCTTCAAGAAGATCCCACCAGAAGGACTTTATTGGCTGAACACGATTTCGGCGATTTTAGACAACGCGACGCTCGTGGCTGTGGAAATAGAACCAGCATTAACCTTGATGCAGATAAAAAGTGCTCTCATAAGCCTTCTGATTTCGGGAGGTATGCTCGTGCCGGGCAACATCCCGAATATAGTCGCTGCTGGAAGGATCGGAATAAGGATGAATGAATGGGCAAAGGTGGGAGTTCCGATAGGTTTGACCATGCTACTCATTTACTTCGCAATTTTAAGCGCTGAGGTGCATATAATTGGATATTGAATTCCTACAGTTTATAAAAATTAGAGATATATAAGGAGGATGTTTGTTTCTGTAAGTTCAAATACAACGATTAAGGAAGTAGCCAAAATTATGAATGAAAAGGATGTGAGCTATGTGTTCGCTAATGGCAAAGAGGGTAATAGCTCCTAACATTCGTACGGATAAGCCAGTTAAAGATGTGATATCAAAAAATCCGACTACCATCGGCATCGACAAAACGTTATAGGATGCAGTCGTTTTAATCTTCAAAATAAGATAAGACATCTACTGGTTAGGGTTGGAATTGCTGAGGAAAGAACACGGTTTCAAAAGATGTTCCAACGGCGGCAGCATTTATTTTAAATAATTGATCATGGTATTTAAACATTTTGAAAAAATGGTTTGATCGATTATGATGTATTCGGTTGCTACGGTCGATTTGAACTCAGCGTTTTACATGACCGATATCCGTACAGTTTAAAGAGCTAAGCCACCGTTAAGGATCTAGCTTTTCTTACTATCTCTAAGTGCTCCTCACCCCTCAAAAAGAGCAATATTATCAAAAATCCGGTAAGAGTTAGAGGTATTGCACTTACGAAGACTTCCCTAAAGCTCCTCATGAAAGCTTCGGTAATTACAATCAACGGAGCTCCAAACCCTTTCATAGCCAACATTCCCAGGAGTTTAATTTGCATCGGACTTGGAAGTTGGTTTCCGTAGTTTGGAATTAGATCGTTCATCTTCCCCGTAAATAGAACTCCTCCAAAGGCCACACCCATGGCCTGAGCAAGGGTATTGAAAGTCCTGATCGTTCCGCTTGCCATACCAGCCTTTTGGGGTGGGACTGCGGTTATCATGACGTTCATTGCCGGAGCCATCACCAGACCCATCCCAATCCCAAGCATTGCGAGGATTGGAGCTAGTTCCCAAAAGCTTACGTCGATTTCCAGATGGCTTAATAGGTAGAGTGCTATGGAGAAGATTATGGGGCCGATGCACATTATGATCT
>CAZBFC010000245.1:0-2887 GCA_964491095.1 uncultured archaeon
CTATAATTCCTTCTTATGTAATCCTGATGGTACCACTCCCTCTCATTCAACCTGTGGATAACGTACAACGGGATTTCTCCTTTTTCCGTATCCAATCCCGCATCGATCTGAAACACCAACTCATAGAACAGTTCGGCAGAGATAATTGCATCCCCATTTCTGGTACTGTAGCTTCCAAAGTTCTTAGCGATCTTTATGGCTTCGGTCTTCATCGTTTTGATAGGGAAAATGATTATTTAGATTAAAATTACGGGCGTGTACAATGATAGAGCGATCGACAACATACATTGGTACCAGTCGTTTCTGGATAAATCTGGGAGTACTGGGATGGGTACTCTCGCTTACAGGTGTCTACGGTTATTATGGTTTTCTTGCCGCTGCCATAATATTTATCGCCTCCAAAAAGAACGTTGGAAAGATAAACCTTGGGGTTCTCCTATACTCGTTCTCGATGATCTTAGCCCTTATAGGTTTTTATATTTGGACAAAACCTATGTTTGAAAAAAAATATTATTTGATTTAAGAAGCTTAATTTTTGTAATAATAACTTTCATCATTTATAATATATGTACTGTGGGTAAGCTCGATGGTGTTTACGTTAGAAATGTTCCAGGCATATTGGTTGGATTCATAGGAGCAATCATGCAGATACAGATAATGCCCATGGTCGCGATGGCTCACTTCATTCTGCTGTTTTTGGATTGGCTTAAAGGTAGAAGACTAGCCTACGGAATAATAGGAGGCTGTGGTTACAGAGATGCCCTACTCACGGAAGCTGGGTTGGTGTTTCTGTCAAGTTTTGCAACTTACGTTATGATAATCCTCCAAAGTTTTAAAACACCGTCCACCATAATAAGGGAACCGATAGGACCGTATTTTGTCCTAGATCTCAGCAAGAATAAGTTCGCTAGAGATGTATTAGAAATCATCAACGATCTACTGCATGTTTGATGATTCTACGGCTTATCTTTATTCTATCTCTCTGAACCGAGATCGTTTTGCTTTATGTATTCACGATTTTGATATTGTAGATACTTAATCCATTTTTACGACAAAAAATTAGGTTACTAATTCAAGATCCCCAAAGCTTTCAGTCTCTTCTCAAGTGGGGGATGAGTGGACATGATCTCATCCAAGAAGAACGTCCTTCTCGGCTTGAGTATCCACCTATCTGGGAAGGGTAACCTCTTAACCTTTTCAAGCGGAAGTCCTTCATTGATCTTCTCGACCTTTACTAGTGCCATTCCAAAAACCTTCGGATCGACTACGCTTGATGCGAAAGCATCTGCATCGAACTCCATCATCCTAGAATGGTGGTAGGCTATCAAAGATGCGATCTTTGCAGGTATCTTTAAAAGTATTCCTATCAGCAGGAATATAGCTCCCATGAAGCCGTAAGCACCCGCCTCTTCAAGATATAACCTTTTCCTGTACTCTCTGCTTATTGCGTAATAAACCTTGGCATTTGATAGGTACACCTCCGCAAACCAATCAACGATCGTTATGAGTGAAAATGCTATTGCCATTCTTAACGGATCTCTGTGCTTTAAGTGGCCGATCTCGTGAGCAAGGATTCCTTTCATTTCATCATCGCTTATGACACCACTTCTATGAGCTTTGACGAGACCACTAGTCAGTATAACAATGCCACCAAATATCCAACTGCAAGCGATGGCGTTGCATTCCTCACTGTCGATCACCATTAGTTTTGGAGTTTTAATTTTAGCTTTCTTTGCAATTTCATCCAACATAGATGTCAACCTTGGATCGTTCATATCCTTCGCAATACGTCTAAAGCTCATGGGGACGCCTATGTACGCCACGGCAAATGCCAAAGGTATACCATACATAACCGCAAGTAGCAGCACTGCCCCGACGGTTGTCGGAGATCTGTTTAAGGCTATCAGCGGAAGCCCAAGTGTTAGCGAAGTGGCTACAAATATCAGTATTGTATACATCCACCTCCTCCACATCATGTTCCAAAATATCAAGATTTGTTATATTAATTTTAAATGGAAATGTCCTAAGAATATCGTGAACTTCTGAAATTTCTTCAGAACGTCTGAGAGGAAGACAATTTTTAACTTAAACCTCAGATTTCAGATTATGGCCACTCTGATTTCGGCACTAGGACTTTCTCCAATGGTGATCACCGAGACTATAGACAAGACTAAAAAAGAGAGGAATCGACATAGACAGAGTGATCGTTTTAACGACCAAGAATTCAAGGGTAGAGGAGCATACTGTGCGCTTGCTCGATTTCAGACTCAAGAGGGTTGAGATATTTTTTGAGGATATAAGATCGCAGAAGGTACATGATACGTTTGTTGATATAGCAAAGGATGTCATAAGGGGTGAACTCGAATCTGATAAGAATGTCGTAATCTCAGTTGCAGGTGGCAGAAAGACAATAAGTGTAGGACTTTACAAAGCTGGAATCGAGCTTGGAGTTAGGAACATATCATAATCTTCGGACTTTTTGAGAAACCTGATAGCCTACGATTTGAAGTTCATATACGAGGGAAGGATGGATGCACCTGAAGGTCTTAAGAGACTGATAACTTGGGAGATGCATATATCGGATACACCCGTATATCCCATAGGGGTATGAGACATGAAAAAAGAGCTCGCGATGATCTTGGAAAAGCTTGAGGGATTTAGAAATCCAAAGATAGAGTTGGAGCAATATGTCACACCTCCATCGCTCGCATCCGAGATAATCGTTACTGCAAAACTTATGGGCGATCTCGACTTAGTTATAGATCTAGGCTGTGGATCTTGAAGAGTGGTTATAGCCTCCGCCCTGCTAAAGGCTATGGCGGTAGGGTTTGACATCGATATCGAAGCTTTAAGGATAGCAAGAAAGAACGCTAAGAAAGTAGGAGTT
>CAZBFC010000246.1:0-2464 GCA_964491095.1 uncultured archaeon
TCTAAAGGAGATCATAAAAAGATTAAACACAAATATAGTTCCTGTTTATTCTGATGGGATTGTACATTTAAAGGCAATGAGAGAATGCTTTGGAGATTACGAACTCGACTGCATAATCAGTTTACTTTGGTTTAGACTGAATGGAGGACCTTTAGGAGGAGATCCAAGACCAACGATTGAATTTCTGAAGAAAAAGAAGGCCAAGCTGTTTATACCAGCTATGATGTTGATGCAAAAAATAGAGGACTGGAAAAAGAGTGAAAGGGGTTTGAACATCCTTCAGACGATTACCACAGTCGAACTGCCAGAGATGGATGGTGGAGTTGAACCGATTCCCATTTGTGGTGTAAAAGACTGCGAAGTAGTTCCCATAGCGGATAGAGTCGATAAGTTCGTTAGTAGAATAAACGGGTGGCTCAAACTCAAGAGAAAGCCGAATAAAGATAAGAGAATTGCCATAATTATCTACAATTATCCTCCGGGAGAGGAAAACCTTGGAAGTGCGGCTTATATAGACACGTTTAAGAGTGTTGAAAGGATACTTGAGAGGCTTGAAAAAGAGGGCTATAGGGTCAAGAAAGCTAAAATACAGGATCTGTTTATGGAACGAAAACTCTTCAATCCTAAGCTCTATCCACCTGAAAAGATAAAATGTCCGAGGATGAGCGTTGAAGAATACTTAAGGTACTTTAACGAGTTACCGGAGGAGTGCAAAAGGGATGTAATAGAATGCTGGGGAGAACCTCCTGGCAAGATAATGGTCGATGAGCAGGGAATTCTCATCCCTGGAGTTGTATTGGATAACGTATTCATTGGAGTTCAGCCTTCGAGACCTCCATTGGATGGGGAAGACCTATACTCAGCAGTTCACGATCAAACTAAGCCACCACATCACCAATATTTGGCGTTCTACTTCTGGCTTGAGAAGGTATTCAAAGCGGATTGTGTTATCCATCTCGGCACTCATGGATTGGCTGAATTTATGAAGGGAAAGGAGGTTGGATTAAGTTCAAAGTGTTTCCCGGACATCTTAATCGGAACGATGCCTCACCTTTATGTATATCACGTTATCAACACCTCCGAAGCTACGATAGCCAAAAGAAGACTTTACGGAACACTGATAAGCTACAACTCCCCACCCTACACAACTTCTGGTCTTTACGAGGAATACGCGAAACTTGAAGAGCTTTTGAACGAATATAGGGAGGCCTTGAGTAAGGACATGCCAAGGGCAGAGGTAGCAAGGAAAAAGGCACTGGAACTTGCAAAGAAGTTGAGCTTGGGAGAAGATTTGGATGAAGTGGAGGCTAAGCTCTACGAATATAAGCGTTCGATAATTCCAAAGGGATTGCATGTGATCGGTGAGAGGTACAGCCTGAACGATTTGGAAGATTTCATTACCCTCATAGCAAGATACGATAGGGGTAAGATAAAGTCTCTGAATAGACTGATCGCCGAGAGAAGGGGATTGAAGTATGAAGAAGTACTTAACGATCCTTTAAAGCTTAAAGAAATCGATGAAGAAGCTAGAGAAATAGTCAGACGATTTTTGAAGGGGGAAAGATTTCCAGAGTACGAAGAAATACTGAACTATGCCCTCGAAGTTGCTAGGAAGTTTGCGGATAACTCTTTGGAGCTTGAAAACTTGATCGAAGGTTTAAACGGCTATTACATAGAGCCTTCAGTTGGGGGAGATGTCATAAGAAATCCGGAGGTGTTACCCACTGGCAGGAATATCTACCAGTTCGACCCGCTAAAGGTTCCGACGGAATCGGCCGTTGAAAGGGGAAAGATGATAGCTGAGATGACGATTAAAGAGTACTTGAAGAAGTATGGAAGATATCCGGAGATCGTCGGTGTAGTTCTCTGGGGGTTTGAAACTGCAAAGACTTACGGCGAGACTATCGCTCAGATATTGGATTATATAGGTGTAAGGGTCGTTCATGTAAGTCCTTGGGAGAAGAGGCTTGAGGTCATTCCGCTTGAAGAGCTTAAACGCCCAAGGATAGATGTGGTTGTTACGATATGTGGTTTCTTTAGAGAGATGTTCCCAAACGTTATGGAGATGCTGGACAAAGCGTTTAGAATGGTTGCCGAATTGGATGAGCCTGAGGAGATGAACTTCGTAAAGAAGCATGTAAAAGAGATGGCCGATCACGGAGAGCTTGCGAAGGCTAGGATCTTTGGTCCTACTTCAACCGAATACAGCACAAGGATGCTTCAGCTTGTTGAAGATAGTGTCTGGAATGATGAGAGAGATTTGGCTGAAGCGTACATCGCATCGATGAGTTACGCGTATACAAGGGGACACTACTCCAAAGATGCAAGAGAGGTCTTTGAAAATCTTTTAAAAAAGGTAGAACTTGTTTCTCAGGTTAGGGATTCTCACGATTATGAGATCACGGATTTGGATCACTACTACGAGTTCTTTGGTGGTTTGGCCAAATCCGTTGAAATCTTAAGA
>CAZBFC010000247.1:0-2803 GCA_964491095.1 uncultured archaeon
GATGAGGTTTTGAAGGACTTCGCAAGGGATCTGCTCGGTTTGGTGTACAAGGAGGTTAAGAAACCAAAGACTTTGGCCGAAACTTGGATAGAGAGGTACGGTGCTCTGGGATATGCTGGAATTGTTGCTTTGATCACACCCGCTTTGGGTATGGTTGTGATGGGTTTGAGGAAAAGATTAAAATAGTATCTATCTAAATGTTTGAAATCGATGAGGGTAGTCATAGCAACACTGATAGCTTTAACTTTATTCATTGTCCCAGCTTATGCACAACAGTACTGGAATCTATCCAACGTCTACAATGCAACATCTAACGTCTACTACATGTACAGTGGCACCCCAACACTTGCTAGTGGTAGTAAGAGCGTGGATATACCGCCGAACGGATACGCGATATGGGTGGCCAATCAGTCTGCTCAGGTTGACGTTACGTTTCCGGCAGCTACTTGGATTGTATATTTGGAGGGAAATGTTAAAGGGGGCTCAACTGGAAACATCACAATACATGTGGGCGTTTGGGACGGTACAACCTTTACCAGCTACGGCGATATTACGATTACCGGTGTCAGTTTCCCAACAACGGCATACGTGTCCGTGAGTAGCTTTACAGTTCCGAAGGGTTGCAGGCTCGCGCTTAAGATAGATAACATCGGAACAACGACCGTGTCCATCAAGGTAGTCAAAGGTAAGACGTACAGCTATCTCGAGTATCCATCGGATTTTCCACCCTACCCGATTCCGGAGGTTGCAACGTTTGCCTTGGTTTTGGCTGGGATAGTAGCTATAAGAAATAGGATTTAACCTTTATTTTGCATCGGTTCTGTGGGCAGTTAGAGGGATCTGAATAAAGTTTGTTCAGAGATGGATGAATCTAAATTTAAAGAGGCCGTAGGTAAGGAAGTCGAAGCCAAAGGCCAGGAGTAACAATCCCAAGGAAAATACCACGATTCTGTAGACCTTTTCCGCTCTTCCGCTGAAGGAGGTGGCGTGTGCCAGAGCGGTAAGCCAAACGAAATCCAGCCACACGTGAGCCAAGTAAAACGGGATCAAGCCGATGAACCCCCAATTGGTTATCGCTTCGAGCAGTAGGGGACTGCCTATCCCAACCCACCAGAGGATGAAAAAAGGGTTTAAAGCTGTGAGAGTTACGCCTACGAGGAAGGGGTAACCCTCAAACTTTGAAGATCTCTCAACCTCTGCAAAGGCATCCTTCATGGTCATGTAACCGAAGTATATCATGAATATTCCGCCTATAAGGCTTGAAACTCTTATGAAGGTCGGATTCTTAAACAGAAGGTAAAGTCCAAGGGCTATGACGATTACGAGAGGTAGCTCCACCACCATATGTCCCAAAGCTACCTTAAAGCCACCTTTCCATCCCCGCTTCGCACCAACTGCGAGGGTTGCGGTCGTTAAAGGGCCCGGTGCTAGAGCTCCGGATGAACTTATCAGCGTTACTTTGATCAGGAACGAAAACATAACCCAAGGCAAATGGTATATCTAAAAAATTTTATCGTTACAATTTTCGTAAACTTCTGAGGGGAGGTCGAAGTTTGGAGCTTAATGTTAGCTCCGGCTTTGGGGTTATTCCTTCCCACTTTAAGAATCTGATTTAAGGTGCCAGAGATCGTTTTTAGGCACTCTTCAATGATCTTATTGATCTCGGTCTTTCTTCTTGGATTTAATGAGTCTAAGCGTAGAAACACGAAGAGTTCTAGTTTGAATACTTTTCGGCGTTTTTAACTTCTACCATAGTCAACTTTCACATCATCGCTTCGCTTTTGTTTTACGTAAGCGGCAATCCAGCTGATTAAGGAGCTGGGGATTAGGAACATCGTTGTAAATATGTAGGCGAGTCGGTAAAGTTCGAGCAACCACCACGCAAAATACCACGTACCGTATATTTTACTTACAGCCATTACTCCAACCACCATCCCGTAAATGATGCCCAAGGGCTGAAATAATGCTCCGGCTCTCCTACCAATGGACTCCAGCTCCTCCTCACTCCTCATTTCGGCTAGTTTCACACTGGCTCTGCGGTCGAGTTCCATCATAGATGAGGTGAGAGCCGCAACCAGAAGGCTCAAGGCGAGATTCGTTTTTACGAGGGTATACCAGCCGTAGAACGTTATGAAAAACACCAAAACCGTTCTGGCAACTACGAACCTCTTTGGAAAAACGTATCTGTGCGGAAGGAAGTTGTAGTACCAGTGGATTAGGATGAAGATGTAGAGACCTATGGCTAAGCTTCTCCCCAGATCTATACCGGACAGATAGGCGGGAAGGAATATCAGGAGGGCGAAAAACGATTCCAGAAGAAATTGCCTAATCGAGTAAACTTGCTTTTCCTTGGGTTTTCTCCTTTTAACATAGACGATATAGGCGAAATCTAATAAAATCGTTAGGATTACCGCGATCAAAAAACTGTTCAAAAGGGGAATGACGAGGATGTGGTGAATGCCAAGCGTTCCAAAAATTAAACTAACCAACGACATCATAACGAGAATCACTTTGTCTCCACGGGTCAATTTTAAAGCTGAGTATTCTCGCTTAACAGATCTTTTCAAGACCTTTTCCAGAATAAATGCTATACCGAAGATCAGAGACAGAATTACAGCGATGATGAGGCTTTTCTCGATCGGTAGGGATAGCAGGTAATGAAATACGATTGTTAGAATTGCCAACCCTACGGTAAAATCCAGGAAAAAGATTAAAAAATCTCTTTTACTCAACATACCACCTCACGGCATGCGTTATCGTAGAATTAAGAGGCATCCCTTTAACGCTGAACCCGAACAAAATA
>CAZBFC010000248.1:0-12799 GCA_964491095.1 uncultured archaeon
TCACAAAACAACAAACATGTCTTAACCTTTATATATCCTCAATTTAAAATTTTGTTAATGCTGATAGAACTCCCAAAACATACGGAGATATTTGGATGTATAAAGATTCATGAAGTTCAAAAAGTCTTAAAACTCGAATCTGAGGAGATAGAAACAGCATTACTCAGAGGATTTTCGAAAGAAGAGATAGATGAAATTCTACATCGTCTCACGGTAATCGTCCCGATAAAGGACGAGAAGATGCACCTACTTGATGGTGTTTTGAGATCCATTCCGCTTGGATGCAACATCGTAGTAGTTTCAAACAGCCAGAGAGGAGAGAAAGATATATTTAAAATGGAAAGAGATGTTATTTCTGATTTTTATAGGGTTACCAAGCATCCTATCGCCTTGATTCATCAGAAGGATCCTGGTTTGGGTGTTGCGTTTAAGGAGGTAGGTTACGAACAGATTTTGGATGAAACGGGCTTTGTTAGAAATGGAAAGGCTGAGGGAATGATAATAGGTTTGTTACTCGCTAAGAGGATTGGTAGCGATTATGTCGGTTTTGTCGATGCGGATAATTATATTCCCTGTTCGGTTAACGAATACGTTAGGCTCTACTGTGCGGGTTTCTGCATATCGAAGACACCGTACACGATGGTTAGACTTCACTGGAGATACAAGCCCAAGGTAATCGAAGATAGGTTGTACTTTAGGAAATGGGGAAGGGTTTCGGAGATAACAAACAAGTATCTCAATATGCTTCTGGCAGTCCAAACTGGATTTGAGACGAGTATAATCAAAACCGGTAACGCTGGAGAGCATGCTATGACGATGAAGCTTGCCGAGATCATGGCCTTCTCTACTGGCTACTCGATAGAACCATACCAATTGGTCTACATGCTTGAAGAGTTTTGGAAGGGTGAAACCGAGTACAGGGAGGCAGTTTCATCTGGCATAGAGATCTTCCAGATCGAGACTCTCAATCCGCACATACATGAGGAGAAGGGGGAGGAACACATAAAGGAGATGCTTCTGCAATCCTTGGCGACAATATACCACAGTAAACTTTCGAACGATAAGTTAAGAAACGAGATCGTAGAAGAGCTTAAGAGAAACGGTGTGATAAAGAAGAGGAGCGACATCAAGAAAAATATAATCATGCCACCTATTTCAAAAATAAATATCAATGAATTCAATAAGCTCTTAGATGAATATTCCGAAACGCTTATAATGTTTGGATGATCATTTTAATAATAGTGATGAGTAACATTATCATCTTCACGGACTTAGATGGGACCTTGTTAGACGAAAACTATTCGTACGATTACGCACTTCCAACCATAAAAAAACTTAAAAAGATGGACGTACCGATAATCTTCTGCTCGGCTAAAACAAGAGCGGAACAGGAGGTTTTTAGGGCTAAGATGGAAATAAATGATCCTTTTATAGTTGAGGACGGTTCTGCAATATACATTCCAGCAGGATACTTCAAAAAGAGGTGTGGTGAACTAAAAAATGGATATGAAGTTATAGTTTTAGGAGTTAAATATGAAGAAATCGTAAGAAAAGTTAAAGAACTTAGGAAAAGATATAGGATTGAAAGTTACCATTTCATGAATGTTAAGGAAGTTGCTGAAGTTACGGGCTTAAGTCTGGAGCTAGCAAAACTTGCAAAGATGAGAGAGTTCAGCGAAACGATAGTCTTTGCCGAAGAAGAGGCCTTAAATGAGCTTAGAAAGCATTTTAACGTCGTTATCGGAGGAAGGTTTATTCACGTATACGGAAAGAACGCCGATAAAGGAAAGGCCGTTCGTATTTTGACAGATCTTTACAAGGAGCTCTATGGAGATGTTGTGACGGTTGGAATCGGAAATTCCTACACGGATGAGCCCATGCTCAGAGCTGTCGATATTCCAGCTTTGGTGAAAAATCCAGATTGCTGGGCAGATGTTAATATTAAAAATCTTTATAAAGCAAGAGGAATAGCGACAGTAGGTTGGGTTGAGGTTGTGGAGAGGTTTGTTTTAGGGTGATGGTATGTCCGAGGGCAGGGTTGGAGAGGGCAGGGATGTTATCTACGTTGTTCCGCATACACACTACGACGCTGTGTGGGTGTTTACCAAAGAGGATTATTTCTATATAAATATAGATTTTATTTTAAAGAAGGTTATTGAGATACTTGAGGACTTTGACGAGTACAAGTTTCTGATCGAGCAGACGTTTCTGCTTGAGGAGATAGAGAGCAGATATCCCGATCTGTTTGAGAAGATTCGGAAGTTCGTGAGAGAGGGTAGGATCGAGATTGCCGATGGAGAGTATCTCATGGCAGATACCATGCTCCCTCAGGAGGAAACGCTAGTTAGGGAGATTTTGGTTGGAAAGAGGTACGTTAAACAGAAGTTTGGAAAGGATGTTGAGGTGATGTGGCAGGCTGACAGCTTTGGCTTGAATGCTCAGCTTCCTCAGATTTACAGGAAGAGCGGATATAAGTATGTTGCATTCAGAAGGGGATGTCCAGAGATAAAGCCCTCGGAATTCATTTGGGAGGGGCTGGATGGAACTAAAATAATAGCCCACGTTTTTCCTCTGGGCTACCGAGCTGGGCTATATTTGGACAGACTTGAGGAGAGTTACAACTTTTTAAAGGAGTGCGCATTTTCGAATCACATCTTAATGCCTTCTGGAAGCGGATCAACACCTCCGCAGGAGGAACTCATCGAAGCCGTAAAGAGGTGGAACAAGACGCATGAAAATTCGGTAATGAAGATCGCAACACCTTTAGAATTCTTCAAAGAGATTGAGAAGTTCGCAGATAAACTGCCTGTTAGAAAGGGAGAGATGTACTGTGGAAGATTTTCGCCAGTATTCCCAGATACAGCTTCAAGCAGGATCTGGATTAAGTTGAGCTTGAGAAGGCTCGAATGCGACCTGCTAACCCTCGAGAGGTTCGATACCATCTGCGGAATTTTAACTGGACATTACCATAAGGAGGAACTCGATAACTGTTGGAAGAAGATCCTGTTCAACGCCTTCCACGACATACTACCGGGGACCGGTGCGGATGAGGGTTACACCGAAGTTAAGTACAACATAGACTTTCTAAGGATGAAGATCCCCCATCTGATGGAGGACATACTTAAAGATATTCTAAGCGCCGATTCGAACGAGGAAATGGTTGGAGATATAGTTATCTTCAATCCACTCCCTTGGGATGTTGAAAATTGGGTTGAGGTTGATCTAAGCTTCGATAGAGGCTACATCTACGACATAAAGGGTGTCAAGTGTGGAGATGAGGAAAGAAAGGTCGAGATCATCAAGATTAGCAGGTATTATGACGGCTCCATCGGACATGCAACGATAGGCTTCGTTGCAAACGTTCCGGCTATGGGATACAAGATCTACAAGCTCATCGAAAGGGAGCCGATGGAGAAGACCGATAGATTTCTGATCAGAAGTAGCACCGTCATCAACAACAAGTACTTCAGGGTCAACTTCAACCCCGAGAACGGAATCATAATGGTGAGTAGAGGGAATGACGTTCTACTTTACGAAGGAAACGAGATGGTCGTTGACAGTGAAGCCGGAGATCTTTATCACCACTACGAAGATATAGAGACTCCCGTTAAGGCTGAGGGAGGGGAGGGTATCAGGTTTGGAAGGTTTAAGGTCGACAACCTAACAGTTGAAGATACACCGCTCAGAGTGATCATCACTGTCGAAACGAAGTACTACTCTCTGATATGGCCGTACAGATTGACCGAAAAGTGGAAACCCATCATCTGGAAGCACAATTACGTGTCGTTCATAAAGAAGATAATAGTATACAGAGATCTGCCAAGGATAGACTTCATAACGGTCGTTGAGAACAAGCATCCGAGAACGAGGATCAGGGTTAGATTCAAAACGAGCATAAGAGAGGAGGAATACACGTGCGACATGCAGTTCGGAGCAATAAACAGAAAGACAAACATGTACTACTTCAACCCGCAAGACTGGGTTGAGAAACCTTCGGGGGTTTATCCTTCCCTTAGATGGATAGATTACAGCAACGGAAGGTACGGCATAACCGTTATGAATAGGGGAACGCCGGAAAATGAAGTTAGAGACGGTTGCATATACATAACACTGCTCAGATCCGTAGATCTTCTCTCTCATGGCAAGGAGGGGCCTGTGATCCCCGTTTACGATGCCATGGAACTCAATAAAAAATACACATTTAAGTATTCGATTTATCCGCACGAGGGGACGTGGAAGGATGCCAAATCATACAAGATGGGCTACGAGTTCAACTATGATCTAATCGCACTGCAGATACCACCCGATAGAAAGTTTAGACCCTACAGATCTTTCCTTAGAGTTAAACCCGACAACGTGATACTCACAGCTCTAAAGAAGGCTGAAGATGGAAATGATATCATCGTGAGGGTTTACGAGGCAACCGGCGAAAAAACTGAGGCTGAGATAGAGTTCTTTAGAGATGTTGAGACCGCTAGAGTCGTGAACCTGCTTGAAGAGTACGATGAAGAGTTCGATAAGGATGTAAAGATCGATGGAAATAAGGTTAGATTCGAGATCAACCCGTTCGAGATCGTAACCCTTAGGGTAAAGCTCAAGGGGATGTGAATGATCAAAAATAGGGATGAAATTCTGAGTTTTGGCGACGTTAAGGCAAAGGACATTGCCTTGAAGATATTGGAGTATGCCATAACCAAGGCCGATCCGTACAGGATCGTCAAGGAGTCGGTTAGAGTTGAAGACGATGAAATTTTGATTGAAGGAAAGAGATTCGAGCTTAAAGGAGACGTTTACGTTGTGGCTATCGGTAAGGCATCGTGCCCGATGGCCAAAGCCGTAGAAGAGCTGTTAGGAGATAGAATTGCAGATGGAGTTGCCATAACCAAGTACGGATACTCCATGCCCCTAAGCAAGATAGAGGTCATAGAGGCCGGACATCCGATTCCAGATGAAAACTCCGTTAAGGGGGCTAAAAGGGCAATCGAGATAGCTGGAAAAGTTTGTGAGGAGGATGTACTGATCGTTCTGGTTTCCGGTGGGGGTTCGGCTCTATTCGTGATGCCTGAGGATGGCATAGATCTTGAAGATAAGATAAGGACGAACGAGCTTCTACTCAAAAGTGGAGCCAAGATCCACGAGATAAACACCGTCAGAAAGCACATATCGAAGGTGAAGGGTGGAAAGTTCGTTAGGGGTGTGAAGGGAACTGTTCTCAGCTTGATAATTTCGGATGTCGTCGGTGACAATCTGGAGGTCATATCCTCCGGGATTACCGTTAGAGATCCGACGACGTTCGAGGATGCTTACAGAATACTAAAGCTGTACTCGATATGGGATGAGATCCCGGAATCGGTCAGAAGGCACATAGAGCTTGGAATGAAGGGTTTGAGGGAGGAAACTCTAAAGGAGGATTTGAAGAACGTTCACAACTTTCTGATCTGCAGCTCGAAGAGGGTATGCGAATTCGCTTTGGAGAAGGCTAACGAGTTGGGATATCCGGCCTACATCGTTACATCAACGCTTGAGGGTGAAGCCAGACATGCCGGAACGGTAATAGCCTCGATCGTCCAGGAGATCTGGAGAAACGATAGGCCGTTTAAAAAGCCATCGATCTTGATATTTGGAGGAGAGACCACGGTAACCATAACGGGTAAGGCTGGGAAGGGTGGCCCAAATCAAGAGCTCGCTTTGAGCTCTGCAAAGAAGATCTCCAAACTTAGGGGATGTTGCATAGCTTCGGTCGATACGGATGGAACGGACGGGCCAACAGATGTTGCGGGAGGTATAGTTGACAGCTACTCTGTTGAAGTGTTGGAGGATAACGGAATCGATGTAGATGAATATCTGAGTAGTCACAACGCATACGAAGCTTTAAAGGTTGCTAAGGGATTGATATACACAGGAGCTACGAGGACAAACGTAAACTCTCTGGTTATAGCCGTAATTTTAGAGCCATGATAAAGGTTGGCTGTTGCGGTTTTCCGGTTAAGAAGGAAGAGTACTATAAAAACTTCTCGGTGGTTGAGGTTCAACAGACGTTCTACAAGCCACCCAAATCCTCAACGGCCAAGAAGTGGAGGGACGAAGCTCCCGAAGATTTCGAATTCACGGTAAAGGCGTTTCAGATGATAACACATCCTCCAAACTCTCCAACCTATAAGAGGTTGGGATACAGGCCGAAGCAGGCTGGGTTCTTCAAGCCTTGTAGAGAGGTCTTCGAGGCATGGGAGGTTACCAGAGAGATAGCGAAAATTTTGAGGGCTAACATCATAGTTTTCCAAACTCCGAAATCCTTCAGAGATACTGAAGAAAACCTTCAAAATATGAGGGAGTTCTTCTCTTCAATTGAGCGGGAGTTCACATTCGCATTTGAGCCGAGAGGATGGAAAGCCGATGTTATAAAGTCTATCTGTGAGGAACTCGATTTGGTTCACGTTGTAGATCCCTTCGTTTCGAAGCCAGTTTACGGCAAAATCTACTACTTCCGTCTTCACGGACATACCCAGATGTACAGGCACAAGTACAGTGACGAGGAGCTTAGATGGCTTGCATCCTACGTTAAAAGCCTGGATAGGGATGTCTACGTTATGTTCAACAACGTCCACATGTTTGAAGATGCGAAGAATTTTAGGGATATCCTAAATTCTTGAGCGCACCGAATCGAATATATACCGATTTAAACAATTTGAACGTGTGGCTTTTCGTTTACGGAACTCTGATGGATCCCGAAAAGGCCGAAAGGATATTCAAGAGAAAACCAAAAGCCAAGATCGCGTTTCTTCCGGGGTATGAGGTTGTGTTCAATAAGGAAGGAATGGGACTCGGAAATCCGAATATAAAGCCCGGCAAAGGCGTTTGGGGTGTCGTGTACGAAGTAGATGATAGGGATCTGCAGAAGCTAGATAGGATAAGTCCGAAGTATGAGAGGAAGTTGGTTAAGGTTTTAGTTGATGGAGAGGAGTGCGATGCTTGGGTTTACATAGCAAAACCCGAATTCACGGACGATAATCTCAAGCCGGATAGATCGTGCATCGAGAGGATGATCAAGGGGGCAAAATTCCACGGTTTACCCAAAGAATACATAAGCTGGCTCGAATCCCTATTGAAATCGATCCAATAATTTAAAAAGCGCGAGAATCTATAGTGGGGCATGGTTAAGGTAACGATTCTATCCGACAACAAGGTTATAGCTCTAAGACCGCAAGGTCTGAAGGCTGAGTGGGGATTCTCGGCTTTGGTTGAAGCTTCCGAAGTCGTACTGTTTGATGCCGGACAGACGGGTGTTGCCTTCGAAAACCTACAGCTGTTGGGAAAGCCGATGCCTAGTAAGATCGTTTTAAGTCACGGACACTACGATCATACCGGAGGACTTCTACCCTTCCTGAAGAACGTGAAGATCTACGCCCACCCCGATGTTTTCCTTCCGAGATACTACAAGGGAGAGTACATAGGAATTCCGTTCAAAAGAGAGAAGATCGAAGATAAGGTGGAGATAATCGAGCACAAAGAACCTATTGAAGTATCCAAGGGTGTTTGGGCTTTGGGAGAGATCCCAAGACAGTTTGAGGTTGCATTGCTTAGAGATTCATACATAGTCAGGGATGGAAGGTGGGAGGAGGACAAGATCATGGACGATCAGAGTCTGGCCATAAAGACTGACAAGGGTATTCTGCTTTTGCTGGGATGCTGTCATTCGGGGCTTAGAAACACGGTTAAGTGGGCTGAGGAGGTAACGGGTGATGAAGTTAAGTTCATAGTCGGCGGAACTCACCTCATAGCCTACAGCCCCGAGAAGATCAAGGAGATTGTAAGCCAACTGGACTTCGAGTTCATAGCACCCTGCCATTGCACCGGCTTGAGAGCGGAGTTCCTGCTGATGGAGATGCTTGGGGATAGGTTTAAGATGGTTGGTAGCGGTAGTGTCATCGAGATTTAGCCATGTTCAGAAGTAAGCAGGAAGTAAGGGAGTTCGTTTGGAGGAGGATTGAGAAATTTGCGAGGTTTCCACCCCCTTGGGGTAGAATTCCAAATTTTGCAGGAGCTGAGAGAGCTTGCGAAAGGCTTAGAGAACTCGATGCCTATAGGAAGGCTAAGGTGATCTTCTCAGCTCCAGACTCCCCGCTGAGAAGGGCAAGAGAAATGGCACTCGAAGATGGCAAAATCCTATTGGCAGTAAAGCCGAAGATGACAGGATTTTTGGTTGTAGAGAAGGGAAAGGCCGGAACTATAAAGGAGATGATGAGATACGGAAGGGAGGTAGATCTCGACAGTCTTAACATTAAGGTGGACATATTCCTGCAGGGTTGCGTTGCGATCGATAGGAAGGGAAACAGGATCGGAAAGGGAAGTGGATTTGGAGATAGGGAGTACCGACTTTTGAAGGAGAAGGGTTTGCTTTCCGACGATTGCCTGTACGTCGTCATAGCCCATCCGATTCAGATCTTCGACGATCTGAGCTATCTGATGGATGAACACGATGTTAAAGCGGATGTGATTTTAACTCCGAACGAGATCATTTGGGTCGATCGCTGATGTTCCTATAGGATTACCGTAGCTAGAAGTATTACTGCAAAGCTGCTCAGCGGAACTGTTACGTTGTCATCCATGAAGTCGAAGTGCTCAACCAAACTGGCAATCAAAGCTGCGATCAAACCAACAAATCCGAATGCGTAGAAGGCTATCGGAGAGCAAACCAGAAACATCGACAGATTTCCGATCCAATGCTTTGTTCTCCTTCTAAACAGAGCGTTCCTTACGATTCCGGTAACTCCATCCCCGATCGCCATAAAAAGGGCAGGAATCGCTCCAATCCATACGTTTCCGAGGAAATAGCCCAAGCTAATTACAAAAGCCCATGCGATGCAGAAGTTTACGTCGTACATGTTTTCCAGATCCTGAAACCAGTAGAGTAGCCTGCCACTCCTATGGAAGATGTAAAGAATGGTTGCCAATCCTGCCCCCAATAGAAATGGAATGAGGGGTGATGTAAATAGCTTGAAAATTGCAATTATAAGCGTCACCAATCCGGCGGCAAATATGTGTATGATCTTTCTGGTAAAGTAAAGCGCCACTTTCTCACCTCTCGGTTCAAGTGCATGGTAGATCACTTTAGCTATGTAGATTATAAAGAGAACCCAGGCTGAAAGTAACGCTGCATATACGACTTCCATAGGCTTAGTGGTGAGAGAAAATTCTTAGTCTTTTCTAAAATTCTTGTCAAACCTTTCAGCTGGCAACACATGGTTTAAATATCATCCAAAGTGAGAGGGGATAAAACCTCGAAGTTTCTCAAGGCTAGGTTTACCCGATTTGAAGCAAAAAATTATTATAAATTTCCCCACCCATTGCTGTGATGTTCAAGAAGATCCTCGTTGCGAATAGAGGAGAGATCGCCATAAGGGTGATGCGTGCCTGTAGGGAGATGGGAATCAAGACCGTTGCTATTTACAGTTCTGCTGATAGAAAGGCTTTACATCGTCTTTACGCAGATGAGAGCTATTACGTCGGTGAGGCGGAGGCTAGAAAGAGCTATTTAAATATAGATAAGATCATAGAGATCGCCAAAAAGTGTGAGGCTGAGGCTATCCATCCCGGCTACGGATTTCTTGCCGAGAACGCGGAATTTGCAAAGAGATGCGAAGAGGAGGGAATAGTTTTCATAGGGCCAAAGCCGAAGGTAATAGAGGCAATGGGTTCAAAGGTCAACGCGAGGAAGATGATGGAAGATGCTGGATTGCCAGTAGTTCCGGGTTCTCCGGCGTTAAAGGACGTTGACGATGCGATTAGATGGGCCGAAAAGATAGGCTACCCAGTAGCGATCAAGGCATCTGGCGGTGGAGGTGGAATCGGCATAACTGTTGTTTGGAATGAAAATGAGATCGAAGATGCATTCAATCGTTCGAAGAAGCTTGGAGAGAAGTATTTTGGAGATCCGACCGTCTACATCGAGAAGTTTTTGCCAAAGCCTAGGCATATCGAATTTCAGGTTTTGGCGGATGAGCACGGAAACGTAATCCACTTAGGTGAGAGAGAATGTAGCATTCAGAGAAGGCATCAAAAGCTCATCGAAGAATGTCCATCCCCAGCTGTTGACGATGAAACTCGTGAAAGGATGGGCAAGCTCGTTGTTAAGGGTGCGAAGCATATAGGTTACACGAACGCCGGAACGATGGAGTTTCTGTATTACGATGGTCAGTTCTACTTCCTCGAGATGAACACCCGTCTTCAGGTTGAGCATACGATTACCGAGATGGTTACGGGCATAGACATAGTCAAGTACAAGATAAGGATAGCTTATGGCGAAGAGCTTCAGCACGATCAGGATGACATCGTTATGAGGGGTCATGCGATCGAGTGCAGAATAAACGCAGAGGATCCGATCGACTTCCTGCCGAGAACGGGCAGGATAATCCACTACAGAAGTCCGGGAGGTATAGGAATCAGAATAGACAGCGGCGTTCATATGGGCTACAAGATACCAAAGGAGTACGATCCGATGATTGCAAAGCTTATAGCCTGGGGAGAGAACAGGATGGAAGCCATTATGAGGATGAGAAGGGCGTTATACGAATACGTTATCGAGGGGGTTGAGACGAACATACCCTTCCACATGGCCGTCCTTCACCATGAGGCCTTCATAAGGGGAGACACGCATACGAGGTTCATCGAAGAGTACAACATAAGGGATGAGGTCAAGAAGTTCATGGTTGAACTACATCCCATAAAGAAGAGGCTTGACGAGATGTTCACCACAGCTAGGCCCGTTGAGGAGGAGGTGGTTGCAATAGCTTCGGCGATAGCCTATGCGAAGATGGAAGAACCAAAAGTAAGCGGTTGGAAGCTCCACGCTAGACTTGAGAACTTGAAGTAATTATTTTTTATATTAAATAAAATAAAATTTTTTGAAATTGTAAGTCAAATATTTTAAAAAATTTGTCAGAAGTCCGTCATAATTCTGAACTGATCTGTGTCAGGCTTCATATAATGAAGAAACTTCCTAACTGCCCCCTCAACATCCCTAGCCCTCGTAATTGCCCTTCCGACGATAAGTATGTCGGCTCCGGCGGCCAAAACTTCCGGAACGTTTTCCGGCCTAATTCCTCCAGCCACAGCTACTAAAACGTTGAACTTCTCCTTCACGTCCTTCGCAAGGTGCCACGGTGGTGGAGCTTCACCTTCAACATCGATTGCCCTGTGCAGCTCAACGACGTTCGGCATGTAACCCGATTCCTTGATCTTCTCAAGTCTCTTAATCGGATCCTCAACTCCGAGCATGTCAACCACAGCGTATATGCCGGTCTTATCAGCCTCCTTAATTCCCTCGATTATCGTCTTTATGGGAGCCAAGCCTGAAATTACGATGGCATTTGCAGTTGCATCTGCCGCCATCCTTGCCTCCAATTTTCCGACATCGAGGGTCTTCAAGTCGAGCACGTAAAAGGCATCGGGCTTAACCTCCCTGAGCTTCAAGATTACTTCAGCACCGTACCTCTTCGCAAGTGGGGTTCCCACTTCGTATATTATGTGATCGCTCTCCGGAATCTGCTTCATCACGTTTATGACTTCGTTCAAACTTGTCAGATCGAAGGCTATCTGGAGGTACGGAGGATCCCACAGCTTCGTAAGCTTTCTTCCGACGAGTGGATGAAAAGCCCTATCCTTCTCCCATAGAACTGTATCAACATCTGGAAATCCTCTCATAGCCCTCTTCAAAGCCAACTTCGTGGCACCGTAGTTGTAGTAGTATATCTTGTTCTTATCCTTTGCCTTAGGATGTATGAAGACACTCACTATAACGACCAAGTTCTCAGCCTCCTCCTTCGGAATTATGCCCTCCTCAACTGCATCAGCGATAGCCTTGGCAACAGCCGCTTGTGCTGGACCAAAGATCAATTCTGCTTGGTGCATATCTTTAATCGTAACCTTAGGAACTATTATTGCAGGAGGTTTCGTGATTAGGTTCGGCCTGAGAACCGCCAGAAGTGGAGTGTGCCCAGCTGAGAGCTGAGAGAGAGCGTTCGCGAAAGCCTGTCCTACAGGACTGTCTTTCGTTCCTATCATCAAATCTATATGTGCTACCTCATATCCCTGGCCTATCAGCGCTTCACCGATGAGGAACTTCATGTCTTTGTTTGGGCTTTGGAAATCATAAAAAAATATCGATCATAACCAGATCTTATAAAAAAGCCTTCTGCAACCCTCGTAGCTGAGCTTGCTCACGGCTTTTGCCACCTTGTTCTCCTCAACCAGATGCGGATACGGATTATCCTTGCTGGGAAGCATCTCATCCTTTGGAATCAGGGAGATGTATATTATTCCCCTCGCCGCCATGACCCTTGCTGTTTCATCATCTACATCCTCTCCAAGCATGAACTTCTTGGTCAGCTCGTTCCCCGGATTTGGGTAAAGCTCGATTCCAAGCTTTTTTGCAATGATCTCTGGCAAATTCAGCACTGAAACTTTAAAACCCAAATCCTCCAAGTATTTGGGCAGAAGGATGTGAATCTGCCCAGCCTCAACCAGAACACTACCGTTAGTTTCCTCGATTATCTTTGCTATTTCCTCCGCTCTCATCCTATCTCTAACCTTAAACCTCTCAGCATCCGCCTTGGTAAACCTAACAGTAGCATCCACAAGAGCGTCGAAATCCTTCTTGAGAAAAGCTTCTTGGTAATCAAGCCAAGCTGAGTTCACAGTTCTTTCAACATTCTGAACTTCGGCCATTGCTCCCTCCTTAGGAAGTTGTTCGAATCTACCTTCTTCAATAGCCCTGTATATTTCTTCTATTGCCTCTAAATAC
>CAZBFC010000249.1:0-12226 GCA_964491095.1 uncultured archaeon
TTGGATGAGGTTCTGTTGGTTGGAGGAGTTGGAGCAAATTCGAGACTTCAGGAGATGCTCAGAGTAATGTGCGAAGACAGGGGGGCGAAGTTTTACGCACCTCCGAAAGAGTTGATGGGAGACAACGGAGCAATGATAGCCTATACGGGATTGTTGATGTACAAGCATGGTCATACAACTCCGATCGAGGAATCCTATGCAAAGCCGGACTTCAGAATCGAGAGCGTTGATGTGAACTGGGACTAGCATGAGATTGGATAAGCTTCTGGTTATCAAAGGTTACTTTTCGAGCAGAAGTAAGGCTAAGGAAGCGATAAAGAGAGGCTTCGTCAAGGTGAACGGGCAGATAATCACAAAACCCTCGGCTGATGTGGATCTATCGGCGGAGATAGAGATCCTTGCGGAGGAGAAGCCGAGAGGCTATTGGAAGCTTAAGGAACTTGACGATTCTTGGAGTATTTTGAAGGAAGGAGACGTTGTACTGGATTTGGGGAGTAGTGCCGGTGGATTTTTACTTTACGCGAGCGAGAAGGTGGGTGAGAAAGGTAGGGTTTACGGTATAGAGGTGAGCAGAGAGTTCGAAGCAGATCTAAGGAGGATAGAATCGGAAAGGAGTAACGTGAAGGTATTCATAGACGATGCGTTCAGATTCGATCCATCAAAGCTTGAGCCTTTGGACGTTATTTTGAGTGATCTAACACTTGATCCAATTTCAGCTTTTAAAGCAACGTCAAGATTTATCCCCCTGCTAAAGCCGGGAGGTATGATCTTGTTCGTTATGAAAACTGGATTGGAGTTCGAAGAACCGGATTTTGGCAAGCTTGAGATAGTTAACGTTAAGGATTCTGAAGATAGGCAGGAGAGATACATTCTGCTGAGAAAGCCGACACGTTTACTTCGTTGAAGCGTTTAGTATATAACAAGTCTTAAAGCTTTTGTTTGATATTAAGATGAGGTCATCGATATGAGAGAGCTGAGCATCGACGAGTTTAAAGAGCTTGCAAAGAAGCTTTACCTTGCAAATGACAGGAAACCTCTGATCTTGCTTGGTCCTCCTGGAGTGGGCAAAACCGAGGGAGTTTATCAGCTTGCCCAGGAGCTTTCAGAAATGCTCAAGTTGAAGTTCATCGAGTACGATGAGATCATCGCCGATAAGATACTGTCCGATCGTGACAGATACTTCGTCTTTCTTGAGTTCAGACTTTACGAATGCGAACCATCGGATTTCATAGGTATCCCAAGGGACATCGATGGGTTCGTAATTTACAAGCCTTTAAGATGGGCAAAGGTATTTGCAACCGGGCCGGGTTTGCTAAACCTTGACGAGATAACGAACATCCAGAGACCGGATCTTCAGGCCGTGATATACAAGCTCTTCGAAAGGAAGGTCGGATTTATGAGGTTCCATCCTGACGTCATGATCACAGCTACCGGCAACAGTCCCGAAGATTCCGCGATAGCGACGATGCTTCCGGCTCCGCTGATAAACAGGGTTAGGGTTTTCAGGATAAGGGCTCCGGATCTAAAAGAATGGGTCGATTACATGTACAGAACGAGGGGTGAAAGTTGGGATAGGAGGGTTGCAGCTTTCCTTGCAAGATTCAGACAGTTCTTCCTTGAGAAGCCCGAGGATGTGGAGACGTTGGATCAGTTTGCAACTCCAAGAGCTTGGACGGCTTTGGCCGATGTGAGTGCAAAGATAAATGGATCCCTGAAAGAGTTGGAAGCTCTTGCAGCTGCAACGGTCGGTTTAAAGGCTGGTCAGCATTTCGTAACGTTTTGCAAGCTCGAAGTTCCAGAACCGGAGGAGTTTCTTAAAGATCCGTCCAGATGGTCGATGCTCGATGTAGATCGTAAGTACCTCGCCACCCTTCAGCTTTCATCGATGTTGGATGAGATGGCCAAAAGGGAAATCGATCAGGCTTTGAAAACATTCAAAAACTTGCTCTTATATCTGAACTCGAATGACAGAGAATTTTTAACCCTTCTAATGCTGATGTTACCTCCAAAGACCGCAAAGGATCTACTTATGGCGATGGCCAAGCACGATGAACTTAAAGGCATTGCCAGGTACTTTGTGGATGTTTTTTTGAAGGTGAAGAGACTTGAGGGTGGATGAACTATTTAGGGATTGCCTAGTGATACTTGCAAGGAGGTTTCCAACCCTATACTTCCTTCTGAAGCAGCTTAGAGTGGTTTACGAAGATGATCAAGGATTAGCGGAAACTGATGGTAGGGTCATACGTCTCTACAGGGGTTGGATTGAGCAGGATGAGATCGGAAGGGTCGTAACGCTTATCCATGAACTCATCCATGTGCTTTTGAAGCATCCGTTTAGGAAGGTTGAGATGGTCAACAGAAAGCTGTCGGAAGGTTACAATCCCACCACCTTAGAAGTTCTCGCAAACGTGGCGATGGATGCGAAGGTCAATTTCTACATAAGATCTTTAGGAATAGGCTACGAGCTATGTTTTTACGGTTTCAGCCTTAACGAATTGAAAAGACTATCGGTTGAGGAACTATTCGAGTTACTGCTCAACAGAAGGATAACCGGATTTTCATGCGATTTGGCAAAGCCTGGAAGTTTAAAGATGGATGGGCTCATTTTGAATGAGGGAAAGAAAGATTTGATCAATGCACCGTTGGAGAGTCTTGAGGAGAAGCTTGATAGGGTTATAGCTGAATCCCTAATTGCCGCGAAGACTGCTGGGTATAGACTCACCGGTTTTGAAGAATGGGTTTTAAACAGCCTGCTCAAATCTGGAATTTCGTGGAGAGTCCTTCTCCGTCAAACGATAATGGACGGAATAGCGAAGACTTTCATGCAAACGTGGGTAAGGATAAGCAGAAAGATGAAGGACTTTCCCGGTTATAGGCAGATTTCCAAGCCTCACATCTGGTGTTTCGTCGATGTCAGCGGTAGCGTAAGTTATGAAGAGTTCAGGATCTTCATGTCCGAGGTACTCAGAGCTTCGAAGGAATCCTCCGGTGTTACCCTCATCACATGGGATGTAGGGGTTAAGGATGTCAGAAGGGTTAAAAGTATTAGGGATATAGTCGGAATAAGGTTTAAACGTGGAGGAGGAACAAGATTTGCTCCAGTGATTTCGGAGTTTAAAGACAGAATAAAGGTTACGGATGTTCTAATCTGTTTGACCGATGGATGTTGGGCAGATGCTGAAAAGGCCGTCCCTCTGATAAAGAGAGTTAAGGCAATCAAGAAGATTCTTGTGACCACGTATAAGGATGTGGAAGGATTCGATACCGTTATAAGGATATGGTGAGAGTTAAGCTCATCAAGTTAAGGGCTGAGGGAAAAACTTATCATATAAGGCCAGATGATGATGTCGATCCTGAGATAGGAGATTTTGTAGCTAAGTTCTTGGAAGGTTTGGATCTCCTAACACTACTGCCTGAATCGATTAGATTTGATAAGTTCGAGGTAGAAGTCGATGAGAAGACGATAACCGTTAGAGAGAGGATAATAACGCCAAGAAGTGGTGGATACTGGGTTCTTTTCAGGATCGAAAGGTACGATGACGGTTGCATCGTTCAGATCTATAGAACGTTCGATGTTAAGACGTTCTATGAAAAACTCTGTGGAGCTATTTTGGGTTTTGACTAGTTGAGAAGATCAATTTGAACGCTTTTTCGATAATAAATTAAAAGAGCCGAGAAAAGTACGAGATAAATCTGAGCGCCTTGTTAGAGGATGCGTTGATCTAACGACTTAAAGTCATAATATTGAAAAATTGATAGCCCCGCCCGGATTCGAACCGGGGTCGCGGGATCCAGAGTCCCGCAGGATTGACCACTACCCTACGGGGCTTCGATCTTCAATCGACGTCAGGAGATATAAGGATTTTGCTAATCCAATAGCTATGATAAATCTATGGTTTTATAATTCTATCGCTTCATATTGCAACAACCTATATATGATTGGAAAAGCTACGCTGGGTATGGACGAAGCCTTGAAAGAATCTAAGGACGGTGTTCTAATCGATGTGACGGTCTCACCCAATGCAAAGAGAACTGAGGTGGTTGGATACAACCAATGGAGAAAGGCAATAGAAGTTAGGGTAAAGAGTCCACCAAAGGGTGGTAAAGCCAATGCCGAGCTGGTCAAGTTCTTTAGGCAGATCTTCGGGTGTGATGTGGAGATCGTGAAAGGTCAAACTTCAACGCAGAAGACACTTCTGATCAAGGATCTCAGCAAGGATGAGGTTTTAGAAATTCTGAGACGAAACGTTTCTAAACAGAGTTAAGGGAGTTTGCTTGCAATGATAGACTTTGCAGAGAAGTTTAAACGCATGAGCAAGCTTAAGTGGATGGTACTCGATGCGATCTTCAAAAACATGTGGGATTACAAATACGTCCCGGCTGAGGTAATAGCCAAGACTGCACACATAAATCCCGAAAAGGTTGAAGGTCTCTTGAAATCACTCAAAGACGAGCATCTCGTGGAGAACAAGTACACCGAATATTTGGGTAGCGCCTTCACATATTTAGGATTGTCGCTCTATTCACTCTGGAGGCTTGTAAGGAGTGATAAGGTTTCGATGCTCGGTAAGAGGATGGGAGAAGGAAAGGAGAGTATAATATTCAACTGCTATTCTGAAAGATATGGTGAGTGCGTACTTAAGTTCCATAAGGTTGGTTATTCGAGCTTCAAGAAGGTTAGGGAGAAGAGAGATTACGGTACCCTTCACTTTACTGTTTTGATGGTTAGGTCCGCAAGGAACGAATTTCAAGCTTTAAAAAAGCTCTATGGCTATGTTAGTGTTCCCAAACCGTACGATTGGGAGGGAAATGCTGTTTTGATGGAGTTGATAGATGCAAAGGAGCTATTCAGGGTGAGGCTCGAGAACCCGAAGGACGTTTTGGAAATGATAATCGAGGATGTGAGAACGATGTACTCGTTGGGAGTCATCCACGGCGATCTTAGCCAATACAACATCCTCGTAAATCCTGAAGGAATCTGGTTCATAGACTTTCCTCAGTACATCGACCTGGACGAGCTAGAAACGGATGAGGAAAGACGGGCGGCTGAAGAGATACTTAGGAGAGACATCGAAAACATCTTGAACTACTTCAAAAAGACGTACAACATAAAGAAAGACGCTAACGAGGTTTTATCGTATATCAAAAGCTCATGATCCACAAGTGCGAAAGTGATATTAACATCCGTTTATAAACCTCGATGGGTAATGACCTGCATATTCGGTGTTGACATAATCAAGGGTTCCCTTCAAGGAAAGATAAAGCCGAGGTATGCCGTCTTCATAATCGATGACGGAACCGAAATCGAAAAGTTTGGGGTTTCGAGGAGTAAGCTCTTCAGAATGATCAGGGAATTTAAGCCAGCGATAGTTTCTGTTGACAACATCTACGAGCTTTTTAAATCTAAGGAGGAGCTTGTCGCATTTTTGAGGGAGATCCCATCAACCACTAAGCTAGTTCAAGTTTCAGGATTTAATTCTGGTTCCTTACCAAGCTTAGCGAAGAGATACGGTTTAAGGATAAACATAAGGAGTCCGATGGACGAAGCCAAAGCCTGTGCCTACCTCGCGAAGCTCGGAGTTGGTGAAGAAGTTTCTGTTTTCATCGATAAAACGATAATTACCGTTTCGAGAAACAGGAGCCTCGGAAAGGGTGGTTGGAGGCAGAACAAATACAGAAGAAAGGTGCACGATGCAGTCAGGAGGGTTTTCAAGGAGATCAAGCGTAAGCTCGATGAGCTTGGATTGGAATACACAGAAGAGGTTAGAGAAGCTTACGGAGGTATTTCAAAGGGAACGTTGGTCGTAAACGCGCCTAAGGAAGAGATCCCGATCAACTCGTTTAAGACGAGGGATGTGCAGGTTAAGGTTCATGCGGTTGAGAAGGACAAGATAGAGTTCATACCGCTCAGAAAATCAAAACCGTATGTGATCGTTGGGGTAGATCCGGGAACGACCACAGCCGTAGCTGTTTTGGATCTGAACGGAAACATACTTGGAGTCAAAAGCAAGAAGGGCTGGAACCCTTCGGAGGTTGTTGAGTACATCACCTCCTTAGGCAAGCCTGTGGTTATAGCTACGGACAAGAGCAACCCACCGGACTTCGTTTTAAAGCTTAAGGCTTCTTTTCAGGCAGTTTTGCATGCTCCAAAGGAGGATCTGAGCATTGAAAGAAAGAGGTATCTGACATCAAAGTTCACGTTTCTGAACGATCATGAGAGGGATGCGATAGCGGCTGCGATGGATGCCTACAACTCCTACAAGAACAAGCTTAAGAACATCGAGAAGAGAATTCCGATGGGTATGGATGTAGATGCCGTGAAGGCCGAGATAATCAGAGGTACTCCGCTTAAGGACATAATCGCTGGAGAGGAGAGTAAGGAGAAGAAGGATGTCGAACAACCTCCACAGACGGATGAGGTAAAGATCCTTAGAGATGATTTGGCAAAGAAGGACAAGATAATAAGGGAGCTTGAAGAGGAAAACAAACTGCTAAGAAAGGAGATAAAAACGCTAAAGGAGGAAATCGAAAGGTTGAGGGCGAAGATCGTGGCTTTATCCAGGGAGGAGCACGAGAAGGTTAGAAGGGAAAACTACATCAAAACTCTCGAACACGAACTCAAAGAGCTGAGGAGTATACTCAAGGAGAAGGACAGGACAATAGAGGAGCTCAAAAGGAGAATAGAAGTTCTTAAAAGGATGAAGGTTCTTGAGTTCAGTGGCTGGAAGAGCATAAAGGTTCTGAAGAAGTTTACCAAGGATGAGATCGAAAGGTTGGAGGAATCGTTTGGAATCAATGAAGGAGATGTGATTTACATCGAAGATTCGAGTGGTGGTGGAAAGGTAACAGCCGAATACCTATGCGACAAGAAGATAAAAGCTGTCATAGTTAGGAATGAGATGTCCCATCTTGCAAAGTCTGTGTTTGAAGAGAGAGGAATTCCTGTAATAGATTTCAGCGAAGTTGAGATCGAGGTCGGGGAAGATCTTGCCATAATTAATTCAGAGAAGTTTGAAAGGATATACAAGCTGAAAATTGAGGAGATGGAGAAGAGAAAGATCGATAGACTTGAAATGATGTTCTTAGAATATAAGAGTAGAAGATCCCAGCTTTAGGAATTCTTAAGTATCGAAGCTAAGGCTTTCGATCATGCTCATGGTCTTTTTAGCTGTAGCTTTCATGCTTGTATTCGTCATAACAAAGAGGAGACTTGTTGGTTGTATCGGTTGGATCTTGTTTGGTATCTTCTGGCTTTTGAAGGCTCCAAGCTACCTTGCAGTCATGGACTACTTCAACACGACCCTCATGATATTGGCCTGCGTATTCTTCATCATTTTGGGCTTAACGATTTTGAAAACGAACAATTTGACAGTTTTTACGGATGTCACAGCTTTTTCGGCTTTATCTGCCCTATTTTACTTTCCGTTTGCGATCGATCCTTGGCTTAAGTTCAGTCTTATAAATATGGTTGCCGATCAGACGATTACGCTGGGAAATCTGTTGGGCTTCAAGCTTCATAAGTTAGCTTACAACACGATAGCGTTGAACGGTAAAAAAGTTGAAATAATTCTGGCCTGCACTGGAATAGAAAGCATGGCATTGTTTGCCGGAGCAACGCTTGGAATTAGGGCTGATTTCAGTAGGAGGATCAAAGCTTTTTTGATTTCCGTTCCGGTTATCTACATCCTCAACCTTTTCAGGAACGTATTTGTGATCGTTGCGTATGGAAACGAATGGTTCGGAGAAAACAGTTTTTATATTGCACACCATGTTATATGCAAGGTACTCGCAACGATCGCGTTGATCTTAATATCCCTTGCAGTATTTAGGATACTCCCAGAACTTGCGGATCTGATATACAACCTTAAGGAAGAGATCGTGGAGGTTTGGAAACATGATAGAAAGAACAGGACTTAAGCTGATCGCAATCGAGATGCTTGCGATACCTCTGTTCCTCAAATTCAAATTCTTCATAATCCTACTGGCAATCGCAATAGCTTTTACGGCTTTGTTCTTTCGAGATCCGGAAAGGGAAATCTGCGAAGGTGTGATCTCTCCTGCGGATGGTAAGATAGACTACATGGAGGGAAATCGGCTTGAGATATTCATGCGTCCCTTCGATTGTCATATAAATCGAGCTCCTGTTGATGGCATAGTTAAGAAGATAGTTTTTAAGAAGGGAAGCAAGCCTCCAGCATTCATAAGGAGCGAGAAAGCGATGAGAAACGAGATCTACATAGAAAGTGAGGATGGTATCTTCAAGGTCACTCAGGTTGCTGGAATATTCGCAAGGAGGATAGTCTGCTACGTTAAGGAAGGAGATTTCGTTAGAAAGGGTCAGAAAATTGGAATGATAAGATTCGGTTCGAGGGTGATACTGGAGGTTCCCAAGGGTTACAGATTCGTTAGGAGAGTTGGTGAAACTGTTAAAGCTGGGGAAACGATAGCGGTGAAAGTATGAAAATTTTTAAAGATCTCGGTTTAGCCGATATTTTTAGCATCTTGAATGCTTTGTCGGGTTTTTTCGGTATCAGCTTCATCCTTCGCGGTTTCAACAATTATATTTTTAATTTTATATATTTTTCAACTTTAATGGATGGAATGGATGGATTTATAGCGAACAGGTTGGGTAAAAGTAGATTAGGTAAGGATCTGGATTCCTTAGCTGATCTGGTTTCGTTTGGGGTTTTTCCTGCTTTGATACTCACTCATTTTGGATTTCTTTGGATCGGAGCCTTATATTTGGTAACGGCTCTTCTTAGACTCGCTAGGTTCAACGTTCTATCAAAGGAGAACTTCGTCGGACTCCCAACGGTAGCATCTGCTCTAACCCTATCGTGCTGGATCAAGCTTGAACTTCCGTATTTAGAAGTAATAGCCGTGATTCTATCGATTCTTATGATAAGCGACTTTGAATATATGCGAATCAAAAGCAGAGTTGTTCTTCTGTTATGCGGGATCGTAATTGTAGCAAATGCGTTTACGATTTATGCTGCATGGTTACTACTTCTTATGCTGATGCTGTACATCTTAAGTCCGGGGGTGATACCATTAGCAAGGCACATTTCGAAGCTGGAATAAAGCTCGGAGCGCTATTTCACCAATTTATAGGTGTTCCGATAAGTTTTGAAAACGCTGAGTTGCTTGAGAAGGCTATGGAAAGCTGTATCAAGCTTCAGCCTTTTGTTGTAGATGCGAAAGTTAGGATCGACAGGGACAAGCTTAGAGAGAAGCTGTCTTCATTCGGATACACATCGCTCGATGCCGAGATGCTCTCTGCCGAAGTGATAGTTAGAGTTGAGGGAAGGGAGGTAAAGGCTATTCTGAGATGGGATGAGATACTGAAGTATCCCATGATGGAGATAGTTTACGAGGCTAAGAGGTAAGTTGCGATCAGAATTAGCGTTACTCCAATTAACCCCATGAAGAGCAAGGGAAATCCGTATGCATGGAACGACAGAACCAGTGGGTAGAACAGATAGATGGCAAAGCCCACGATTCCCAAAATTGCTAAAGGATAGCCGATTTCGAGTCCAAGTTTTTTAAGCTTCTCTTCAATCGTCCATGAGATCTGAGCGATTACATACAGAATCACGATCGCCGAAAGGGCTGAGATGTTTGGACTTGATCTGTAGGCAGAAAATATCGAATTTAGGTATTCGGCAAGGTTGCTAAAGCCGAAGAAGTAGATGGCATCTAGGATCGAATAGAACATCTCAGAGTTCGAAAGAACCTTCACAGATGCTATGGCTATTAGAATTACGAATAGCAGGAAGTCGAAGGGATTCCTTTTAAGCAGGAAGAATACGGGCGGTAGTATGGCTAGGATGTACAGGAATCTCGTTGGAATGAACATTGAGAGCGGAGAAGTTTCAGCAATTTCAACGGCTATAAGTATCGCAAGTTCTGCGAGGATAACGTTTAAAACTCCAACCTTCATCTGACCACCCTAACCATAAGCTGTCTTATCGGCTTATCGATGTCCCACTCTATTAGATTTGCTCTCCTCAAACTTCTGAGCATGGATCTCCGTAAGATCTCGAAGAGATTAACCGCAAAATCGTCACCATCGATCTTGCCCTTCAGTGCTATTATCTGAACTGGGATCTTAGCCTTGATAGCCTCAGACACAAATCTCATTGGCTTTGAGTATTCCGGTCTCGTTATCAAAATTATAAGGGGCTTGTATATTGCCAGAAGCTTTTTGCAGTTCTCAAATGCTCGATCAAAGCTTTCTTCACCAGCTTCAACTCTCATGAGTTCTTCGCTTATCCTCCTGAACTGTCTCTTTCCAACATCTGGGTAAAGGCAGATTCCACGTCCAACGACATAAAGTCCGACCTTATGTCCCCTCGATGTGAAATAATAAGCCAAAGCATTTGCAATCTCGATCGCACACTCCAGATAGTTTCTTACCGACTTGCCGAAGGTCATATAGTAGTTTGCATCCACGAATAACCATACGGCCTTCTTACCTTCGACCTCGTACTGGTTTACCATGAGTTTGTTTCTCCTCGCAGTTGCCTTCCAATTTATGAACTTCATAGGATCACCTGCAACGTAGTCTCTGATCTCCCTGAAGTCCGTTCCAGGAACGCCTATTTTCGAGATGTCTACATCCGGCATTGGAGATCTGGCAACACCTCTAAGCGTTTCAACTTTCATGATCTTCCTCAACCTCTGCCTAACCTCAAGCTCCAGGTTAACATATAATTCCTTGCTAGTTTTCCAAGCTAGGAAGGGATGCTCAAGCTCGAGGATGATCTTATCGAGTTTGTAATGTCCCCTCCTCATCGGTTTCGCCTTGTATCTTATCTTCACATTGCTCTTACCCAAAACGAAGATTGCAATGACATTTGAACCTTCAACGAGCTCGAAGTGCTCTGGAAGTTTATGCATAGCCTTTAAAATACCAAATCCGGTTGCCGTAAGATTTATCTCAGCCTCAAACTCCTCACCTATGTAGCCACCGCCGGAAATCCTTGCCTCTTCAACCCTTGCGGTTACGTAATACGGAACTGCCAAAAAGAGCAAGGGTATTATGGAAATTGCAACGAGTTCGAACGATGTGGTGAGGATACCCCATCCAAGCAAGAACAACGAAGTTTTTATAAGGATCGATGCAACCTTGCGAACTTTCATCTTGACAAAAAATTCAGTTTATAGTTTAAGATCCTTATGCTTGTAGCATCCTTTTAAGCGCCATACAAAGAACTTGTGAAGTAAAAAATTATTGGCCGACAAAAACGTCTGTAACTTCGAACCTCTCAACATCCACCAATCCCAAATCCGTAATCTTCAGTTTGGGTATGACCGGTAAAGCCATAAAGGATAATGCAAATATCGGCGAAGGATGTTTGCATCCCAAGTTCTTGAGCTCCTCGTGTATCTTATCAATCTTCTCAGCCACAACCTCTGCCTTTTCCTCGCTCATCAATCCGGCTATGTTCAACTGTAGCTCAGCTTTTATCTCACCTCCAGCGACAACGACGATTCCACCCTGAAGTTCTGCGATCCTGTTCACGGCCTTACATATGTCCTCGTCGTTCGTTCCAACGGCCACGATGTTGTGGGCATCGTGTGCGACTGAGGAGGCAAAGGCACCCCTCTTAAGACCGAAGCCTCTAACGTATCCCTTGCCGATGTTGCCGGTGGCCTTATGCCTCTCAACAACAACGATCTTAAGGATGTCTCTCTCCACATCTATTCCGTCTACGTACTCCCTATCCTCGCCCGTCACGATCTCCCCTTCAATCACTCTGATGATCCTCGCCATTCCCTTTCCCTCAATAGCGATATCTTTCGGCTCGATCGGTTTCTTCAGCTTAACGCTGTGCTTAACGAAGTCTGGATATTCGTAAGTTCTCTTGATCTCTCCTACCGGCTTTCCGTTCGCGATCACCCTTACAACCTCAAATTTCTCCAGGTTCTTCAGCAAAACTACATCCGCATATCTGCCCGGAGCTATCAGGCCAGCGTTTATTCCAAACCACTCCGCTGGATTCAAAGTGCACATCTGAAGGGCTTTGATCGGGTCAACACCCTCTTCAACAGCCCTTCTGTAAACGTAATCCAGATATCCCTGCTCAAGCAAATCTTTGGTCGTTCTGTCGCCATCGGTTACAAGCATACACCACCTGTAGGCTTTCTTTGCTATGCTAAGCAGAGACTTGAGATTTCTTGCAACTGAACCCTCTCGAATCATAATTCTCATGCCCAATCTGAG
>CAZBFC010000250.1:0-2182 GCA_964491095.1 uncultured archaeon
ATCAACTTTGTAGAATTCCATACATCAACTTTAGCTCAAACAATTAATTAATACAGCGCTAAAGATATAATCAGTAATGGATATGGTTATACAGCCGTGATGAAATACCCCGGGCTGATTGGTGATGAGATTGGTCCTCCACTGAGCTATTCTGGCACTCTACCAGATATTATAACCACAAGCTTACTCCAGAAGAAGTAAGGCCCTGTTTCAACGTATCTTATATCTTCAAGCCCAGCCTTTAAAAACCAAGCCACACACTGCTGTGTTGAAGGAAACAGCATTATAGATTCGGCAAATTTCCTAACGATCGGATTATCAGGCTTTCGTGGAGCTAGAATAACCACCCTTCCACCCGGCTTCGTTACCCTCGCCATCTCCTGAATTCCCAATGCCGGATGAGGCCAATATTCTATACTCCCAGCAGAGATTGATGCATCGAACGTGTTATCCTTAAATGGCAAACTTTCAGCATCCCCTCTAATGAACGTAGCTGAAGGAAATCTTGCAATAGCCTTCTGCATCTGTTCTGGCGTTAGATCAACAGCTACAACGTTTTCTTCTCCAACCCTTCTAACGATCTCATACGTCGTAAATCCGGTTCCACAACCAACTTCCAAAACGAAATCTCCTGGTTTTAGTTCAGCCATATCGACTACGGTTTTACGCATCTCTTCAGAATAGAAGATCGGATTGATATAGTCATATACCTTTGAAAAGTATTTGTAAAAAATCCTCGCTCTCTTTTTATTATCTAAGAGCCCCATATCACTCTTCTGATTCTTCCTCCTTCTTCTTGAAGAACTCCTCAAGTGGTATCTTTCCGTGTTTAACGACCTTCATGTTTATCTGAACTATGTCCTTTGAAATAACTCTGCCTCTCACTGTCTTTTTCTTTCTAACCCCCTTCTCCTTTGGTCTATAACCTACTCCGCCCGAAAGTAAAATTCTCTTTCTGCCAGTTCCGGGAATGTCTGGTCGCATTGGAAAGCCATCTTTATCACTACCGCCGGTGATCTGTAGCTCGTAGTCCGGTGGTAGATCTACGAGTGTTCCGTTTATGATGTCACCGATCTGCTTACCTATGAGCTTGTTTGCATTAGCCCCGCTTACAACCTTCTGATAAGCCTTACCAGTTGCTGGATCCGATATTACAACCTTAAACTCCATACTTCAAAAGCTACGGGTTCTATTTATAAGAATATCGATGGGCGAATAAGATTCCAAATCAGATATTCATCTGATCGAAAACTTAATATTACTTGTAGGATACATATCTGTTGGTGATTATAATCATGATTAGTAGAAATAATCTCAAGCAATACGTTAATGTCAAACCAACAGGAATCGAAATGATAGATTGTAAGCTTAATGGTGGTTTGCCTGAGGGGAGTTTAATTTGCATCTACGCAAATCCAATGAGTATGCCTGAGATATTCCTCTACAAGATTGCAACTGTAAGGAGAACCTACTACTTCAATACCTCAAGACCATCCCAGTTTATTAGAGAAAATATGGAAAATATGGGCTTAGACACGAAAAATGTTAAGTTTATAGATGTTTTCACTCAGTACTATTTGAATGAATACGGTCAATTTATAATAGAAGATAATTTTAGAGATAAAGAAATATTTGATTTCGTTGATTATAATCTTTCAAGAATATTACAAAATGATAAAGGAGATTATAATGTCATATTCGATACGATATCGTTCTTCTTCAAGCTGAACGTAAGTGTCGGTTTGAAGGAGTGGTTGATAAATAAGCTATACATAGCTTCAAAACATACAAAGAATTTATTTTTTATATATATGATTAAAAATGTTCATCCTCAGACGATCGTAAGTACGGTGATGGATATCTGCGATGTTATACTTGACATCGACTGCGAGAAGGTTGGAGATAAGATTGTAAGCAGATTGTTTATACCAAAGATCAGAAACATGCCCTCAATTTTGGATACCTTCAAGGTATACGTAAACGATAAAATTAGGATGAACGATTAATGCAGAGCCTCCAATGCTGCTTTCTTCATAACATCTATCGGTGCATCTAAGCCAGTCCAAATCTTAAAAGCTTCCGCTCCCTGATATACTAGCATATCTATACCATATACAACCTTACAACCCTTCTTCTTTGCGGTTCTTATAAGTAGGGTTTCCAATGGGTTGTATACGGTATC
>CAZBFC010000251.1:0-3645 GCA_964491095.1 uncultured archaeon
CAAAGAGTATTTTTAGTTTTTGGTTTCTGAAACTGATAATATAAATTTATATATAAATTTACTTATTCGATTAATGTCCAACTGATAGACCGATTAACCAAACGAGGACATCCCCAAAAACGACTGATACAACGAATCCAGCGGTCATAAAAACCAAAAAGGGTAGTGCCGGTGTGACCCATACTTTATCGATAATTCCCTTCTCCTTAGCCTCCTTCAATCTCCTAAGCATAGCTTCATTCGGCTCGATCCCTCTGACTACTCTAACGAGTTTTCCATCTTCATCTACATATTCGAGTAAATTGTAAAACCTTGGAATTCTATCTGCATCGACCTTAACTCCGATAAACCTGTAAAGCAGTCTACCATCTCTTTCTCTTACATTTCGAATAAAGAAGCATAGGGCCAGGAAAGGGGCTATGATCACGGAATTCGATAAAACTGAGAATGCAAAAATCCCCACCCCTTTATTTATTAAAGGAAGAGTTCCAATATCAGGATACACGGGAAACATGACCGATAGAGCTATCAGAGCCTTCGCATCGGCACCTCCAAAACCTGCAACGTAGAACATGAAATTTGCAAGTGCGAAAATTAGTATAAACTGAATTACCGCAAGCATCAGATCGTAAGGCTCAATAAAGTACTGGATTGCATCTAAAATCAATCCAGAAATTACCATAGCAATCCAAAACTTGTCCGGAATTTCCCTCTCCCTCAAATCGTGAATGCTAGCCTTGATGAATATGATGAATGTTATAAAAATTTTTACAAGGTCTATTATCAATCTCGACACCTGTATAGCTCTATCAAATCGGAAATTATTGCACTTGCAGTTTCCTTGCTTCCGGCCCCCTTCCCAACAACGACAACATCTCCGGCTAAATCCGTTCTAATCAACGCAGCGTTTAATGTTCCACCTATTGCTAAAGGATGCTGGATTGGGATCAGCCTTGGTGAAACCCTCAGAATTCCTTCGATCTTGTCGACCTCCGCTATGAGCCTGATCGTATACCCCTTTTCCATTGCAACCTCGAAAGCTTCTGGCGTAATTTTCGTGATACCGATCCTCTCAACATCCTCAAATTTCACATCCATATCCATCAAGGCGTTTGCGATTATGACCAACTTTGCAGCTGCATCTATTCCCTCAACATCGTAAGTCGGATCTGCTTCAGCTATGCCCAACTCCCTAGCTTCGGCCAAGATCTGGTCGTACGAAAGTCTCTCCTTTTCCATCCTTGAGAGTATGTAATTGCACGTCCCATTCAAAATACCTTTGATTGCATAGATTTCGTTTCCTGCCAGATCGTTCTTTACCAACTTTATTATCGGCATTGCTCCACCGACTGTAGCTTCAAACATAAGCTGGACATCGTTTTTCTCAGCCAACTTTGCTAGCTCTTTGTATGCCACAACGAGCGGGCCTTTATTCGAAGTTACCACATTCGCACCCTTCTTCAGACACTCCCTGATGTGGGTCAATCCTGGTTCGCCGTGTTCTATGTTGGTCACGGTTACCTCGATTCCTACATCAAAATCCATGTTCTCTATGACATCCATCGTGGTAATCCCTTCTGGCAGACGTTTCCGCTTCCTTTTGATCTCAAGAGCTTTAGCCAGATCTATTCCATCTTCATCAGCCAAGCCACCTTTGGAATCCGTAACGGCAACAACCTCGAAATCTCCGATAAGTCTTCTGAGAATATCACCCTTATTCAGTAGTACCTCAGCTACTCCCTGCCCAACCGATCCAAATCCGAATATCGCGATCTTTATCATTGCAATTCTAGAGGCTCTATTACAGTTATATCCTTTTCTCTGCAGATCTGCTTGAGTATGTTTATAGCTTTCTTTAGATTTTCTTCATTCGTTGCGGAAATCGTAACCATCGCGGTTGAGGGCTGGTTAAGCTGAGGCATGCTTATGTGCATGTCAACGACTTCCGCAAATCCAGTGGAATCTATCCTGTTTATCGTGTCTCCCAAATCCGTGTGGATTATGTGCCCTATCAGCAAGAGTGATGTCGTTGCGGTGAGCCTAACCTTGTTGTAACTCCTGACGATCACACCGTTTCTCCTTATGGCTTCGATTAAATCTTCAACCTTTCTCTCATCTATCTGTATCGTAATTTCAACTGGAATCCTCTTCAGCGGTGTTATTTTATCTCTCTGATGAAGGACACTTACTATATTTCCTCCAAGTCTTGAGATGGGTTCCAAAGCTTTCAAAAGCTGTCCCGGTTGATCCTTAAGCTCAACCACTATCGTCATCAGCATATATAGGTACTCCCTCTCTTTCCGTTAACTTCTTAAATTCTTCCATAAGTAGCTTTGTAATCTTGCCAGGCTTTCCGTCTCCTACGATTCTTCCATCTATCCAGGTTATAGGACAGATCTCCGCAGCAGTTCCTGTTACGAAGATCTCATCTGCTGTGTACAGGTCATATAAGCTGATATTCGTTTCTTTAAACGGAATTCCAAGTTTCTTTATGAGTTCAATTACCACTTCCCTCGTTATTCCCTTGAGGTTATTTATCGTTGGCGGGGTAATTACTTCGCCGTTCTTGACTATGAATATGTTGTCTCCACTTCCCTCACTTACGTAACCATTATGATCTAAGAAGATGGCTTCATCTCCTCCCTTAGCATTTGCTTCGATCTTTGCGAGTATGTTGTTGAGGTAGTTCAGAGACTTTATGTTCGGAGGCAACGAATCGATTGCGTTCCTTCTAACGGCGACGGTTACAGCCCTCAGTCCTCTTTCATATAGGTCTCCGTAAAGTCTACCCCAGGGTTGTGCGATTACGATTATTGACGGATTCTTGCACTTCCTTGGGTCTAGGCCCAGATCTCCGATCCCTCTTGTTACGATGGGTCTTATATACGCATCTCTCAACTTGTTTCTCCTTAAAGTTTCGAGAATTATCTCCATAAACTCCTCCTTTGAAATCGGAATCTGTAAATCAATGGCCTTCGCGGAATCGTAAAGCCTGTCTATATGTTCTTTAAGCTTAAATACTCTCCCGTTGTAAGCTCTTATTCCTTCAAAAACGCCATCTCCATAGAGAAATCCATGATCAAAAACGCTTATCTTAGCTTGACTTGCTGGAACGAACTCGCCATTAATATAGACAAGCAAATCTTCGTCGAGCATCGAATTTTACACATATTAATCAATATAATAAGCTTTCGTTATTTAGCTTGCTAAATTTTAGCAAACTTTGAGTATAAATTTTTTTAGTTATTTTTAGGTTTTTCTTCTAATTTTAGAACAATATTAATAAATCTTTTTTCAGGATGTTTACGAAATGCATAGACAAGTATTATACCAGAAAAAAGAATAAACAGTATTAGCACAAATAAAACGATATTTATAGCATGATAAATCCATTGAAATTGTAAAGTAAATATAATATTATATCTTGATAATATAAAAATTATTATTAAAATAGGAAATGTTATCATGATGATAATCGATGGTATCCAAAGAAGTATGAATCTACAAAAAGTATTTCCAAATATTTTCAGGGGTAATCTGTTGGCCTCTATTGCTCTGCTGATTAAGGTTAAATAGATCTCAAAATCACTATCTATATTCTTCTTCTCGAACTTTTTCCTAATACTTTCAAGCCATTTTATACGT
>CAZBFC010000252.1:0-9102 GCA_964491095.1 uncultured archaeon
CCTCTTCCGTCATCGAATCCATGATGACCTTGAACTTCTTCATCTTCTCCTGAGTCATCTCCATGATGTTTTCATCGACCTTCAAGCTTAAACCGAATGGAAGTAGCTCGAAAATCTTGCTTATCGGTCCCATCTTCTGCATAGCTTCAATTTGCTTGTATATATCTTTCAAAGTGAATGTTCCTTTCAAGAACTTTTCTGGATCAAGTTCCTCTTCCTTCGTAACCCTTTCGATCTTCTCGAGCAGAGCTCTGATGTCACCCATTCCAAGCAATCTTGAAACGAATCCAGCCGGATCGAACCTTTCGAAGTCTTCCACCTTCTCACCGGTTCCGATGAACGCTATAGGAATCCCTATCTCCCTCGCCGCAGATAGTGCACCACCGCCTTTGGCCGTTCCGTCGAACTTCGTTATTATTATACCGTCTATGCCGATGGCCTCATGGAAGGCTTTAGCCTGCTTGCTTGCAAGTTGACCGATTGCGGCATCTAGCACTAGCAACTTGTAATCAGGATTCGCAACTTTGGCAATTTCTATCATCTCATCTATCAGTTCCTTCTCAAGCGCATGCCTTCCAGCGGTATCGATTATTATCATATCGTAGTCTCTAAGCTTCTGTAATGCATTTTTGACAATTGCAACGGCATCTTTGCTATTTTTCTCACCGTAGAATGCGATCTTATAAGATTCGGCCAACTGCTTCAGCTGCTCGTATGCGGCCGGCCTCCACGTATCTGCACATACTACGGCCGTTCTCAATCCCTTATCCTTATAGTATTTCGCGATTTTGGCGGCCGTAGTGGTTTTACCGCTTCCCTGCAATCCAACGAGCATGATCTTACATTTTTTGAGCGGAATTTCAAGTCCCTCACCTATACCCCTCATCAGTTCCTCGTAAACGATCTTGATTATGTGCTCTCTTGGATTCAATCCGTGAATTATCTCCTCACTTAAAGCCCTCTTTTTTATAGCGTCGGTGATCTCCTTGACATGTCTAACGTTAACGTCAGCTTTGATCAAAGCCCTTTGGATATCTTTAACTATTTCCTCAACGAATTTCCTATCAATAGTGGATGATCTAGTGATCTTTTTGACTATCTCTTTTAAAGATTCCAAAGCCATACGGGAAGTTTGTATAAAATGTTATAAGGTTTTTGCGTTGAATTTATTTAAGCTTACGTATGTTTTCGGTTCTACTTCGGACACCAAACATCGATGAAAGCCGTTATTGGATCTATCCTAACAACATTTGAATAATAAAACGTTTAAACTCGATAACGTCAGCGGCCAACATGCATCTTAAGAAAGAGGTAACGCTCATCCATGCTGTGGGTATACTTGTATCTGGAATTCTCGGTTCTGGAATTCTCATTTTACCATCTATAGCCGCGAACGTTGCTGGAGAAAGCTCAATCCTTGCTTGGCTTTTCATGACAGTTCTTGCAATACCCATCGCACTCACATTCGGTTATCTTGCTTCATCCTACCCTTCCGCCGGAGGGATCGCCGAATATGCAAGGAGAGCATTTGGAAGAATGAAGGTTTGGGTGCTTAACTTTGATTTCGAGTTCATCGTAGGTGTTATGTTTCTCTCGGTAATCCCTACAGCTATACCGATCGTCATCCTTGCTGGAGCATCGTATCTTGCCGTTGCACTAAACTTGGGCGAAAGCGAGGCCATATCCTTTGCAATATGCATGCTTCTGGCGATCCTACTGATAAACCTGAGAGGGATCAAATTTACCGGAAGTATCCAGCTGATGCTTTCTATAGCTGTGATGATCCTTCTGCTCTGCATAACCTTGCCAGCTTTACCCCTTGTGAGTTACGGAGGTTTTCAGTTTAGCGATAGTATCGGAAAAGCGATGGCGTTGATATTCTGGAGCTACATGGGATGGGAGGCTGCAACCCATCTTTCGGAGGAGTTTAAAAATCCGCAAGATTTTTCATTGAGTGTACTTCTGTCTCTTGGTTTGATCGGTATGATTTATCTACTCGTATCCTACGTTGTGGTCGGCATACACGCTTACGGTGAGGGATTGAAAGGACTTACCTCTCTGCTTGTAGTTGCAGAAAGAACTTTTGGAAGTTACGGCAAATTTATGATCGCCGTACTTGGCTCGATGACATGCTTTGCAAGTGCCAACATGTACATAGTCTCTTCATCCCGTTTACTGTACGCACTTTCGAGGAGAGGATATCTGCCATCCAATTTCTCTAAGCTGAATGAAAAGCATGTTCCACACGTGTCGCTGATGTCGGTTTCGGTGTGTGGCAACTACGCTGATACTCATGCTATTTTGCGGTGAAATTATAGAAGAATTGGTGCTTATATCAAACACGGTTTTCATTGTTATATACATAATCGGTTCGGTATCCGGCATGCTTTTACTCGATAAAAAAAAGATATATCCGGCTGTTTCACTCATCGTATGTGTAGCGATACTACTGTTCGTAGGTGTGAACGTAATATACCCAATTCTAATCGTAGCAGCCGCAGTTGTCTATACTACCATCAGAAACAATTTAACTGATTGAAGTTGTTCCCCGAATATTCCAATACTCAGTTATAGAAATCACCAGGTTTATCGAAAAAAGGTTCATATATTTACTTCCAGATTTAAACTGTGGAACTGCTGATAGAGTTCGTAGTACTGCTACTCATCGCCTGTAGCGTTGGAGTTGCTGTTAAGTACATCAGATTACCCTACACGATCGCGTTGGTTTTGGTGGGTCTATTTGTAGGACTTTCGGGCTTTCCGCAGATACCCCTTACAAAAGAGCTTGTCTTTTTACTATTTCTACCACCACTGCTGTTCGAATCTGCTCTAAATATGGATTTAAGCCATCTGCGGGAGAACTTCAAAACTATCGGTATACTCGCGGTTTTTGGGGTTTTAGCTTCAACGGTTTTGATCGGTTTGATCTTACATAGTTTGCTCGGCTTACCACTTGAAGTGGCGTTGCTGTTCGGTGCCATGATCTCCCCTACCGATCCAGTTTCGGTGCTAGCAACGTTTAAAAGTTTGAACGCTCCTAAGAGGTTGGCTGTTATACTTGAAGGAGAAAGCATACTGAACGACGGAACTGCCGTTGTTCTGTTTGGCATAATCTACGAGATGATCATGCATGGAAGACTCGATGTTTTGCACGGATTCACGGAATTCGTCATCGTCTGCTTAGGTGGTGCGATAGTAGGCTTTGCCTTGGGATATCTGACATACAGGATTTTAGCCTTCATCGACGATCATCTCATCGAAATCTCGATAACGCTGATATTGGCCTACTCGAGCTTTCTGCTTGCGGAACATCTACATCTATCGGGGGTCATTGCTGTCGTCTGCGCTGGTCTGATAATCGGCAACTACGGGAAACTGTTTTCAATGTCAGCATCGACGAGGATTGTTTTAACCGATTTCTGGAGCTTTGTAGTGTTCGTCATCAACTCGATAGTCTTCCTTCTCATTGGAATAGACACACAACTGGGTGTGTTCAGGTATTTAGATGCCATAGCGGTTGCAATCGTTGCAGTTTTGATTGCGAGGGCTTTAGTGGTTTATCCAATCCTAACCATATTCAAACTTCCAAGTTCTTGGATATTCGTCGTGTTTTGGGGTGGTTTGAGAGGGGCGATACCAGTTGCCTTGGCTTTGAGTTTGGGTGATGTACCCTACAGAGATCTGCTTAGCAGTATGGTTTTCGGTGTTGTGCTGTTTTCACTTGTTTTTCAAGGCCTAACGCTTGAGTTATTCATTAAGAGAACCTTTAGAGATGTCAAAAGGGAAAACTTTGAGAGGATACTGGGCAGATATCTGGCGTTGAGGCAGGCAGAGTTTGAACTTAGAAGAATGGTTGAGAGGGGTGAAGTCGTCGAATTTGTGGCTGAGGACATTGCGAAGGAGCTTAAGAGGGAAATTGAGCAAGTCAAGGCTAAGCTCGATATGATGTTGTCTAAAGATTTGAGGGATAAGATGGGGAGAGAACTGCTTAGAGATGTTTTGAATGCCAAGAAGTATGCTGTAAGATCCGCTCTGGCTAAGGGTCTTATATCGGAGGATGTGGCAGTTGAACTGATAAAGGAGATCGACGAGAAAATTTCAGAGTTAGAGGAGTTTTTATAAATTTTTCAAAGTTTAAAGATATCAAAAGGTATTTTTAGTTCTAAATCAGATGTTATCTATGGAGTACAGAATTCTCTGCAGACCGAGCTACAGCCTACTCGAGTTGAGGCTTAGAGATGGGGAGGAGGTCGTAGCGGAAACGGGTGCCATGGTTTATATGAAGAACGTTGAGCTTAAAACCGAAGTTAAGGGAGGTCTGCTGAAGGGTTTGAAAAGATCCCTGTTTGGTGGTGAATCGTTCTTCGTAAACAGATTCGTTTCAAAGGGTGAGGGTGTTCTAGGCTTGGCTCCAAGGTATTTGGGTGATATAATTCATATTCCGGTAAACGGCAGACTTTACGCCCAAAGTGGAGCATTCTTAGCTTCAACTCCTGAGATAGAGATCGATACCAAGTGGGGTGGAGCCAAGACATTCTTTGCTGGAGAAGGTCTGTTTCTGCTGAAGCTTGAGGGGCATGGAGACGTGTTTCTTTCATCGTTCGGTGGAATCGAGGTTATAGAAGTTGAGGATCACCTCGTGGTCGATACCGGGCATATCGTTGCATTTGAGGACGGATTGGATTTCAAGGTTTCAAGGGTCGGTGGACTGAAGACAACCCTACTGAGTGGGGAAGGACTTGTAGCAGAATTCAGAGGGCAGGGAAAGGTCTGGATTCAAACCAGATCGATAGGGGAGTATATTGGCTGGATAGCATCGTTGTTGCCGAGCAGAGATTAAGCCAACGGTTTCTTGACGAACTCTCTCAAAAATACCGTAGCATAGCAACCTTTGGGCAGAAAGAATTCAAAGGTAGCGGAATCGTTGATCTCAAACTTGAATCCAGTATGCTCTATGAGCAAATCGGCAGATCTTAGACTACCTTTCGACGAAAACTCCCTGTACTCATGCTTAAAATCCTCAAGCTTTATACCATCTTCCTCCAAGAATTCTTTAATCTTTTGAGAAGTCCAGTCATCTCCCAATTCGGTCTCATAGCCCGGCAGTGGTATGGCAAGAGAGGCTCTCCTCCTTTCAATTAAAAATTTAATCCTTTCAAAGTTGTAATCGTGGATTCTGACGTAATCCTCCGCAAAGCTGTAGTAACCGTTTTCAAATTCGACGAAATCAACCCAGTCCCCCTTTTCTACGACCTTGAGGGTTCCAAATTCTTCGATCCTTGCAGACAAAACCTTGTTGAAGATGTAGGACTGATAGGCATGGATGAACATCGTCTTTAAGTTTTCGGGCAACGATAGCAGAGCTTCCTTTTCGCTCTTACCTTCTCTGAGCTTTTGCAGTAGATTTCGCTCGTATCTAAGATACTTCGGTAACTCTCTCAATCCAAACTTTGCATCTCTCGTGTTCCAAAGTTCTTCCCTTATCATTCTAACTTCTTCATTTTCACCTTCGAAGGGTTTTGCAACGTAAATCCAGAATGCAGATTCGTAATCTCTCTTTAGAATATGCAATCCAACTTCATGTGTGATAAAGCGAATTGAGCCAAAGCGTTGAAGTCCGAAGAAGTTCGGAGTACCCTTTTCTTTTAGCTCTTCATAGATCTGTCTTATCTTGTCGCCATCCCTTATGGATCTAACCACTATTTTGAATCTATTGCCGATGAGATCTCCCAACTGGATGTCCCTATTCGATCTCCCCAAGATCTCAACTTCGGCATCTTTAATTCTCAGATCTTTTAATCTTTCAATCTGTTCTTCCTTCAGTCCACTTACGGCAAAGTACTGGATCGTCACGGCCCTCTTATCTTTGGTTCCGGCGTAATGGATCCTCTTTTGGCTGATCCTCAACGCGTTGGCTAAGGCTCTAACAAAATTTAGGGTATCCCAATTTACCTTTTTAACCTTTATAATCGTAAATCGACCCTCATCGCTGAGCTTTAGCTTTGCAATCTCTTCAACATAAAAATCTTCAATAGATTCCTTTATAACACCGTTTATTCCCTCTACTTTTGTTATGTACGTCTCTATGCCAACCCTTCTTTCGACATCCTCCACTTAGGCAAAGACGTCGCTAAGCTTAAAAAGATTTTATAGGGTACAGCTAAACTTTTGACGATGATCGGAAATACCTTCGGCTATCTGTTTAGGGTCACAACCTGGGGAGAAAGCCATGGAAAAGCCGTTGGATGTGTCGTTGATGGTTGTCCGGCTGGCTTAAAGCTTAGCGAAGAGGACATCCAAAAGGAGTTGGATAGGAGAAGGCCAGGCGGAAGATTAGCTTCGCCAAGAAAGGAAAAGGATAGAGTAAAGATACTTTCGGGGGTTTTTGAGGGAAAAACTTTGGGTACGCCAATTTCCATGATCGTTGAGAACGTGGATGTAGATTCCAAACCTTACGAGGAAATTAAGGATCTCTTTCGCCCCGGACATGCCGATTTCACATATTGGGTCAAGTTCGGAATTAGAGACTGGAGGGGAGGCGGAAGAGCCTCGGCAAGAGAGACCGTTGGCAGGGTGGCAGCCGGAGCTATAGCGAAGAAGATCCTCGAGCATTTTGGGATTAAGGTCGGAGGATATACGAAGGAGATCGCTGGGATAAGTTGCGACGTATCGGATATGGAATTCGATGAGATAATCAGAAAAGCCGAGAGCAATCCCGTTAGATGTCCAGATGAGGAGAAGGCGAAACTTATGGAGGAGGCCATACTGAATGCGAAAAAAGAGGGAGACAGCGTTGGGGGTATAGCAGAGATAATCGTTAAGAACCCTCCAGCCGGCTTGGGTGAGCCTGTGTTTCTTAAGCTCGATGCATACTTGGCTTTTGCCGTCATGAGCGTTCCAGCCGTTAAGGGTGTTGAGATCGGAGCGGGCTTTAGGGTTGCCAAGATGAGAGGCAGCGAAAACAACGATCCTATAATAATTAAAGACGGTAAAATTAGATTCGCATCAAACAACGCAGGAGGTATCTTGGGCGGGATATCGAACGGTGAGGACATAATAATTAGAGTTGCAATAAAAACAACACCGTCGATATCAAAACCTCAGAGGACAGTAAATTACAAAACGATGCAGGAGGAGACGATTGTAATAAAGGGAAGACACGATCCCTGCATAGTTCCGAGAGCCATTCCCGTGCTTGAGGCGATGGTGGCACTGGTGATAGTGGATTGTATGATGATGCAGGGCTTGATTCCAAGGTCTTTAAGTTGAAAAATCTTTAAAATTCTAGGGCGTTTTATGAAAAATTATGAACTTTTATGACTTTTTATTAAAAATTGTTAAAAACATCATAAAAATCTTTGAGCTATGGGCAGCGGTGACACCGCTTGGATCCTCGTGGCAACGGCCTTAGTGATGCTGATGACACCAGGGGTTGGACTGTTCTACGCTGGAATGGTTCGAAGGAAGAATGCAGTGGCAATGATCACATTGAGCATAATCTGCCTGATAGTCGTTGGAATTCAGTGGGTGGTCTATGCATATTCGTTGGCCTTTGGCAACGATATAGCAGGATTCATAGGCGATCTCAGCTACTTCATGCTGAACAACGTCGGACTTGAGCCAGCGAAGGGTATGACGATTCCACACATTCTGTTCATGATCTACCAGATGATGTTTGCGGTGATAACCTTGGCGATAATCACTTCAGCGGTCGCTGAGAGGGTAAAGGTTTCGGCATTCATAATCTTTGGGATCCTATGGATCACGTTCGTCTATGCACCGTTTGCCCACTGGCTTTGGGGGCAACGGATGGCTAGCAAAGATCGGTGCTCTTGATTTCGCTGGAGGTATGGTCGTTCACGTTAGCTCTGGCTTTGGAGCTTTAGCCTTGGCATTTGCCATAGGCAAGAGGATGGGATTCGGGGAGTATTCGATGGAACCACACAACATTCCTCTTACACTGATAGGCGGAGCACTACTATGGTTCGGATGGTTTGGATTCAACGGAGGTAGCGCTTTAGCAGCAAACGGATTGGCAGCTAATGCCATAGTCGTAACGTTTGTAGCATCTTGCGTAGCTGGAGCAGTTTGGATGATTGCAAGTTGGATAAAGGGCAAGCCTGGAAGCCTTAGCATAATCAGCGGTGTAATCGCAGGATTGGCAGCAATAACACCAGCAGCCGGCTTTGTGGATGTAAAGGGTGCAATCGCAATCGGGCTTGTGGCTGGAATTCTATGTTATCTGGCATTGGACTTCAGAGTTAAGAAGGGAATCGATGAGAGCTTAGATGCTTGGGCGATTCACGGCATAGGAGGAGCCTGGGGAAGCTTGGCAGTGGGATTGTTCGCAACAAAAGCCGTGAACGACTATGCGGGCTTGATTTACGGCAACGTTGCTCTATTGAAGGCACAGATCATCGCAGTGATTGCAACCGTCCTGTATGCGTTTGTAGTTACGTTTATACTTGCGAAGATCGTCGATGTGATCATGGGTCTTAGAGTTAGCCATGAGGAGGAGTATGTGGGATTGGACATATCGCAGCACGGAGAGGTGGCGTACACATGAAGATGGTTTTGGCTATAATCAGGCCTGAGAAGTTTGAGGCTGTGAAGAAGGCACTTGAGGAAAAGGGCTTTGTGGCGATGACGGTAAACGAGGTAAAAGGCAGAGGTGAGCAAAAGGGTATCACCCTTCAGTTCAGAGGTAGAAAAATGGAGGTCGATCTGCTTCAGAAGATCGAACTGTTTATGGTTGTGAAGGATGAAGACGTTGATAGTGTGGTTGAAACGATAATTCAGAACGCTAGAACAGGTAAATACGGAGACGGAAAGATATTCATCCTACCAGTGGAAAAATCCATAAGAATTAGAACTGGCGAGGTAGAAACTTAATTTTTTACTTTAAACTTTTTAATGAAAACTGAAGCTAGACTTTTAAGATTTATTTATATTACCTTTAACTCCTCTAAGCGTTTTCTGATTGCTTCTTTAACGAATGCTGAAACGGAAGTATAGCCTAAGTTACCATCTCTAACAATCTTTTCACACTTCTCATACAGATCTTCAGGTATTGCAACCGTTCGGTACCTCTTTCTTGGCATT
>CAZBFC010000253.1:0-3190 GCA_964491095.1 uncultured archaeon
AACTACGTGTTGGCCGTATTGACACAGTTCAACAGCGGAGCGAAGGAAGTGGCAATAAAGGCAAGAGGTAAAGCCATAAGCAGGGCTGTAGACGTTGCAGAGATCGTCAGGAAGAGATTTCTGGCAGATGTCGATGTTAAAGATATAAAGATATCGACGGAGAAGGTTGAAAGCGAGCAGGGAGAAGCGAACGTCTCGGCTATAGAGATAGTACTGGCAAAGAAGGAGTAATTTTTAGCTATTTTTATTCTATTCTTTTAATCGTTTAATTTAATTATCTCATCGCTTGATGCTGTTCTATGGAATCGATATTTAGAAAGAAGTTGGATGAATTCAGAAAGGTTCTCGAAGAAAAGGAACTTGCAAGGGAGGAGCTCCTAAAGCTTACAAGAGAAATGAGAATCAACGCAACGAAGGCCATAGCATGCTTGCACGCTAAGGAGTTCGATAAAGCTGATGAGCATCTAAAAAAGGCGCTTGAACTCATGGAAAAGATCTACGAATTTAAGGAGAAGTATCCAGATATATACTACCCGATAACGTTCGATGCAATGCAAGAACTCGTTGAGGCTTATTCGTTCTACCATGTCCTAAAGCATGAAAACTTGGAGATAGATTTTTCAAAGCTTAAAGTTGAAATAGCACCGATTCTGACCGGATTGGCCGATATGGCCGGGGAGATAAGAAGACACGTTTTAGATCTACTCAGAGTTGGAGAATTTGAAAGGGCCGAGAGATTGATCGGACTTATGGAGGAGATATATCTAAATTTACTTACGTTTAACTTCCCGGACAAGCTAACGCCCAACCTAAGGCCAAAAACGGACTATGTAAGAGGAGCAATTGAAAGAACAAAATCGGACTTCATCTCCGCAAAGGTTGCGGCGTTGGAGAGCTACTTTAAAAAACTTGCAGATTGAAAATTTTTTTATTCCACCTTACACGTATGAAAACTATGGAAGCTGGAGACCTGATAGGGCTTGGCCTGTCTTTAATTGCATTCGTATTCTTAGCTCTGGTGATAGTTCTATTCGTTCTATCGTGTGAATATTACATGGGATTTGCCGGACATTAATCTAATTTTTTTTGAAGAATGCGGGGGGTGGGATTTGAACCCACGAACCCCTACGGGACGGGACCCTGAATCCCGCGCCTTTGTCCTGGCTCGGCAACCCCCGCTTATGCTATGTTGATACTTTTAGATATTTGACCTTTTTGCAAACTGATCAAATCAAAATTTATCATGAAAAATATTGTCAAACAGAGATACAACCAGCAAACTATTTATTAGATTTCAACAAATTTCCTTCGATGGAAACACTGATGGAGATGGCCAAGAAGGGTAAAGCTCCTGAGTGGCTTAAGGATGTTGCTGAATATGAAGGAGTTGAGTTAGATTTACTCATCAAGCTCATCGCTAAGGGAGAGGTTGTAGTTCCGAGGAACGTTAGGAAAGAAGATGGATTCAAGCCAAGAGCTATAGGCAGATTCATGAAAACTAAGGTCAACGCCAACGTTGGGACTTCGATCGATTACATCAACGTTGATGAGGAGGTTGAGAAGGCCATAGTTGCCCAGAGGTACGGGGCCGATGCTGTCATGGATCTTTCAACTGCTGGCGATCTGGATTACATCAGAAGGAGAATCCTAGATGTTGTTGATGTCCCATTTGGAACCGTTCCGATCTATCAATCTGCGAGGATGGCGAAGGTTGTCGTAGATATGGATGAGGATCACTTCTTCAAATCCGTCGAAAAGCATGCCAAAGATGGAGTGGACTTCATGACGATACACGCAGGAGTCAATTGGACCACTGTTGAAAGGCTCAAGAAGAGCAAAAGGCTTTTGGGTGTTGTAAGCAGGGGTGGAGCGATAATAATCGGCTGGATGTTGCACAACGAGAAGGAAAATCCGTATTACGCTAACTTCGATTATCTGCTCGAAATTTTGAAGGAGTACGATGTCACGATTAGTTTGGGTGATGCCTTTAGGCCGGGCTGTTTGCACGATGCAAGCGATAGGGCAAAGTTCACGGAGTTCATAGTGTTGGGGGAGTTGGTTGAGAGATGTAGAGAAGCTGGTGTGCAGGCGATAGTCGAAGGGCCCGGGCATGTGCCCTTGGATGAGATCGAGACTTCCGTTAAAGCCATGAAGTTCGTAACTAAGAACGCTCCTCTATACTTGCTTGGCCCTCTCGTTACCGACATCGCCGCTGGCTACGATCACATAGCAGCGGCCATCGGAGCGGCAGTAGCCGGAATGGCCGGTGCGGATTTCATATGCTACGTTACACCTTCAGAGCACCTTGCATTGCCGACGGTTGAGGACGTTAAGGAGGGTGTTATAGCAGCTAAGATCGCCGCACATGCCGTAGATCTAATTAAGGAAGGACAGAGGGAAAGGGCCAGGCAGATAGATTATATGATGTCGTTGGCTAGGAAAAAATTTGACTGGGAAACTCAGTTTAAGTTAGCTATCGATCCTGAAAAGGCGAAAAGTATCTGGGAAAGGAGAAAGTCCAGAAGCGGGGCCTGCAGTATGTGTGGTGATTTGTGTGCGATAAAACTAGTTCAGAGAGCTTTTGAAGGAAAAGATTAGATTTCAATGATTTTGCCGGTTCTTTCGGTCACTCTGATACCTGGCAATCTTTTCTCCAGTTCTTTCCTAAATTCTTCCGATTTGAGAACTTCTAAAAACAATTTAACGGCCTCCTTGTCGAGCCTATCCTTTCTTATTACGAAGTCGTACTCCTCTGGCCTAACTGGGATGAAATCCAAACCGTATCTCTCTGCTACAGTTCTGATTCCCAGACCAACATCTGCCTTACCCATAAGAATTGCCACAGCCACCGCTGTGTGAGATTTCGCCTCAACATCGTAGCCCCTTATCTTACGCTTCAACTCTTCAAAGCTAACTCCTCTTTCCTCAGCTATCCTCTTTAGATGCATATCGAGCAGAATTCTAGTTCCAGAACCGGGATTTCTATTTATGAATGTGATGTCATCTCTAAGTAAATCTTCAAAACCTCTCACACCCTTAGGATTGCCCTTAGCCACTATGAAACCCTGCTCCCTGATGTAACCCTTAACCAAGACTACCTCACCCTTCAGGCCATACTTATACAGATATGGAATGTTGTACTCTCCGGTTTCCTCATCAAGCAGATGTGTTCCAGCGATGTCTGCTTCTC
>CAZBFC010000254.1:0-3861 GCA_964491095.1 uncultured archaeon
ATCCTCGTTGCCGATATCTCAGCCGTGACCTTTTCACCCGGCAGATGTCCTCCGATTCCGGGCTTTGCACCTTGCCCTATCTTAATCTCTATCGCAGCTGCGCAATTCAGATATTCAGGATCAACACCGAATCTACCGCTCGCACATTGAACTATCGCAACTGGCCCGTACTCTTCTCTCATCTCCTTTGGTAATCCACCTTCACCCGTGCAGAACAGAGTTCCGAATTCTTTTGCCGCCATTGCAAGTGCCAGGAAAGCGTTGTAACTTATCGCTCCGTAGCTCATCCCAGCAAACAGTATGGGCGTTTCTACGACCAGGTTGGGATGTAGTTCGGTTCTTATGTCTATATCATCACCGTTGATTTCGATCTCCAACTTATCAGGCTTCCTTCCTAAAAATGTTCTGAGTTCCATTGGTTCTCTTAAGGGATCTATCGAAGGATTGGTGACCTGTGAAGCGTTCAAAAGTATGTGATCGAAGTAAACCTTATAGGGACGATCGCTACCGGTTCCAACCAATAGAACTCCACCCTGCTCCGCCTGCTTCTTAATATCCGAGATTACTTCTCTAGTCCAATAAGCGTTGGGGCGGTAGCTTCCGGGGTATGGTCGGACTATCAAAGCCTTGTTCGGGCAATAGACAACACACCTCTGGCAACCCACACATTTGGTGTAATCGATTAGAATATCCGTCTTATCATCATTCCAACTGAAAACTTCCCAAGGACACTGCTTAATGCAAACACCGCATTTGTCACATCTCTCCTCAATCCTTTCAACTATGAACTCTGGCAGGAGATGAGACTTCATTCTACCACCTTCTTAAACGCTTTTTCATTAAGTCTCCCAATCACAGGCTCACCGCCATGGGGTGTCCAAACCCTATCCAACTTCGGACAGACGGCTCTTATAGCCGATTCTTCCGAAGATAAAAACAGGAGATCTCCCTTCTCTCCGGCCGTAATTGGTCTCAATCTTATTCTATCCGTTAAACCGAACATCTCACCATGATGAGCTACGATGACTGTCCAGGGTCCGTTTATGAGTAGTGGGGCATAGACCATCCTCAAAGTAGTGTAGAGCTTTTTCTTCTTCTCGTCCATGTGATCGATTATGTCCCACATCGGCGGTGCCAGAATCTTTGCAACGATCTCGATTGGCAATCCCTGCTTCCTCATCAGAAAGTCGAACGCATATGCCATGACCTCAGTATCTGTTTGTAGAGTGCAGTAATAGCCAAACATCTCCAAGAATAGCTTGTTCGTGCCGTAGGATGATATCTCACCGTTGTGAACGACAGTCCAATCAAGGATGCAGAACGGATGGGCACCACCCCACCAGCCTGGAGTGTTCGTTGGAAATCTGCTATGGGCTGTCCAAATGTATCCCTTATATTTTTCGATCATGAAGTACTCTGCAATATCCTCGGGGAATCCTACTCCCTTAAAGACACCCATATTTTTGCCTGATGAAATAACATAAGCATCCTTAATTTTAGTATTAATATACATAACTTTCTTAATTACGTAATCATCATCCGATAGCCTTTTATCATCACCCTTCTTTTGCGGAGAAACAAAATATCTCCAAAACAGGGGAGGATTTACAACATTTGCCTCCTCGTTTGTCGGTATCTCCTCATCATGAACGATATCGAAGTTTGCATCCAAGAACCTATCTACCTCCCTCTTTGCCTCCTCATTCCAATCCTGAATCATCACATGAAGGCAGTAGTAATCCTTATATTCGGGATACAATCCGTAAACTGCAAAACCTCCACCTAGTCCATTCCCTCTAACCTTCATATTTTTCATAGCTTCAACGACCATCTTTCCATTAAATCTCTTGCCGCTCCTGTCCATCACTCCAAAAAGACCGCATGCCTGAAAGTCCTTATCGTCTCTTGGCTTTATCATCGACATTCACCCTTTCTTCCGACACATCACTTGAATAAAAAGCTTGCTCTAATTATCCTTCAACAATTTAAACAATTAAATTTAAATAGAATAAAATTATAAAAATTATTTATTGTATTTGTTTTAACTTTTTAACAACCTCCTGAGCCATCTCCATCGTCTTCAGATTTCCGCCTAAATCTGGAGTGGTTTTACCTTCAGCTATAACCTCCTCCAAAGCCCTCTCAACCTTTGTAGCCTCATCCACGTAACCCAAATGCTTAAGCATCATGCAGGCTGAGAGGATCATAGCAGTTGGATTTGCTATTCCTTTTCCGGCTATATCTGGAGCGGATCCATGGACTGGTTCAAATAAGGCATATTTTTCCCCTATGTTTGCTGAAGGAGCTAAGCCCAACCCTCCGACGAGTCCAGCGGCAAGATCGCTTACGATGTCTCCAAACATGTTCGTGGTTAGGATCACATCGAACCTCCAAGGATCCATAACGAGGTACATGCAAGCCGCATCGATGTAGTACTCGTTGTACTCGATGTCTGGATATTCCCTTGCAATCTCTCTGCAAACGTTCCTAAAGAGTCCGCACGTCTTTTTCATGACGTTGGCCTTGTGCAAAACGGTTACCTTCTTTCTTCCCTCCCTTTTTGCCAATTCAAATGCAAACCTCGCAATCCTCTCCGATCCTTTTCTTGTGATGATCCTAACGGTTTCAGCCACACCATCGAATTCGAATTCAAATCCCTTATACAGACATTCCGTGTTTTCCCTCACTATCACTATATCTACGTTGTCGTACAGAGCCTTAACACCCTTAAACGATTTGGCCGGACGGACGTTTGCAAATGTTTCTAATTCGAATCTAAGCCTGACGATCACATCCGCTGCTGTTTCGCCAACCGCTCCAAACAAAACAGCATCACTCTCCTTGCAGGCTTGAAGTGTCTCTTCTGGCAGAGGGGTTCCATGCTTTTTTGCGCATTCATCTCCTGCTTCCATGTATATGTATTCGAAGGGAAGATCAAGTTCATTGAGAACGAGCATGGCCGCCTCCATTACTTCCTTCCCGATACCATCCCCAGGAATTACCACGATTTTTTTCATGATTTTAAGTGAAGTCCATAATTTAAACAAATTTTCGGTTCAACCTCACTATGCCAGTCCGATTCTCTAGCCAAGAGCTATAGTGCAAACCATCTAACAAAAAACTAAAAGCCAAAGGTTCAATCACAGGTATGCCATACGAAGATCTCAGAGAATTTATAGAGAGGCTTGAGGCTGAGGGTGAACTGGCAAGGATAAAGCATGAAGTTAGCCCGATATTGGAAATGACCGAGATAGCTGATCGGGCGGTTAAAGGTGGAGGAAAAGCACTCTTATTTGAAAATCCCAAGGGTTACGATATTCCAGTTCTGATGAACGCTTTTGGAACCGAAAGAAGGATGAAGATGGCTTTGGAAGTTGAGAGGTTTGAGGAAATCGGTGAGAGGCTAATCGAGATAACAAAATTCAAGCCCGAATCGTTCATTGAAGGTTTGAAGGGTTTGAGTATGTTCAAAGACCTCATGAGCTTCATGCCAAAGAAGGTGAAGAAAGGTGCATGTAAGGAGGTCATAATGGATGAGCCAAATCTGGATAAGTTTCCGATTTTGCAGTGTTGGCCCAAAGATGGTGGAAGGTTCATAACTCTGCCAGTTGTGATAACCAAGGATCCAGAAACCGGGGAGCTAAATGCGGGAATGTACAGAATGCAGGTTTACGATTCGAAAACCACCGGCATGCACTGGCAAATCCACAAGCATGGGGCACTACATTTGAAAAAGCTCAAAGAAATGGGTAAAGATAAGCTGGAGGTTGCAGTGGCCATAGGGGTTGATCCTGCCATTCTTTACGCTTCCACAGCTCCTCTGCCAGAAAACGTCAGTGAGTTCATGTTCGCTGGATTCAT
>CAZBFC010000255.1:0-6836 GCA_964491095.1 uncultured archaeon
CAATTTAACAAAGAGGATTGCAAATATGATATGTGTAATCCATTTCATGATCAAATCCAAAAGTTGAATAATATAAACTTTTCTAAAATATTACTTTAACCGATCATTAATAATAAAAACAGATGTAAAGATCTTATCTAACCACATAAATGTAATAATAGATCGGGTTAGGTAAGATAACATCTTAAAAATTTATAAATAAAGAAAGTTTGATATTATCTCCCCGTTGAGGACTTCTGGATGAAAGCATACTCCATAAAATTCCCTACCCCTAACCTTGAACATGCAGATCTCGTCATCCTGCAAGGCCAAAGGTTCCAAGCTCTCGTTTACCCTCCTCAACGCATAGCTGTGTAGGAAGTATGAGCGGATCTCGTCTTTTTCAATTAGCGGATTCTCTCTCACAATTCTGACGTTGTAAACACCTATCTTCTTTATCCTCTCCAAGGTGTTCGAGTATATCATCGCCAATATCTGGTATCCGGCACATATCCCGAGAACCTTTCCGTCGTAATTGACCAACCATCTGAAGTTATCCACATGGTTCAGATAGTCGAAGTCGCGTAAGGCTGTTCCGCATATTATCACACCGGAGTACTCCCCATCCATCCTTTCGTAGTACCTTCTAACGGTACAATCGAATCCGCAACCTTTTACGATCTCTACGATCGGCCTTACGAACTCCCCCTCACTCAGTTCGTATCTGCAGGTGGAGATTACAAGTATCATTTTCCAACGAGCTCCGCCCGTTTCACAAGCAGAGTTGCATCGTAATCTCCTCCAACTATCTCGTAATCCGTTATTATAAGCTTTTTCTTGAAGAGGGGCATGTCGAGGACTAGGGTTTCGTACTCTCCCCCCTCACCAGCGGGATTCAGATACCTCCTCATCTCGCAAAATATCCGAACGATTTCCCGGGTCAGCCTTTTGCCCAGCATCGTCTTTCTGAGGGGGTATCCGGCTATCCTCGTAAATATTATCTCAAAGCCGTAGTTCAAGGCCTCGTTGAGAATTGAAACCTCATCCCTCAGCCAGAGAGGGTTGAAGCACCAGAGTTCAAGGTCGTCGCACACCCTCTGAAATCTCGTAGCCTGATAGGTAGATCTTATGGCACCAGTAACGACACCCTCAACTTCGTGAAGTTCCTTAGCCTTGCTCAGTACGTTGTACAGGGCTTTTAGACTGCTTTCCTCATCATCGGAGCACGTATCGATTATAAGGGGAAGGTCGAGCGATTCGGCCTGTAGCTTTACAAGTTCGGTGTTGGGATAGTGAAACAGACAGCTCTCCTCAGATCTGGGTTTGATCGTAACCAGGCATGCAACTTCGAATACCTCGTAAGCTTTGAGCAGAGCCAGATTTGAGTCCTTCCCTCCGGAGTACAGAACGCACACCCTCATCCCATCACCACTCAAACGTTTGAATTGTCGACCAAACATGTTTTAAGAAGTACTCTCTACATATCACATAATGAATTTGGAAGATGCCGTGTTGATGGCGATAGCCGAGGGTATGTGCAATCCGAAGTTTATAGCCAAGCATCTGAACGTTAGCTTGGACGATGTTAAGGTGGCGATAGATAACCTCGAAGCTGAAGGTTTGATCGTCAAAAGGATTAGGGGGTTGATATTCAAGAAGGAAGTTTACGAGCTGACGAAAAGAGGTTTTGAGAGGGTTGAGAGTATAAAGGAGGAACTGAGGAAGGTTGCCGAGGATTTCAAGACCGCGTACGAATCTAGGGATAGGATGAGGTTGGAGAGGTTGTACCATGACTACTATCACTTCATACCGCTTATGATCATGTTCGGGTTGATCGATGCTATCTGGCTCAGCACGCTACTGAGCGATTTTGATGTGATCGAGGGAGTTGACGACTTAGATTTCGACATGGGTTTCTAGAGCCTTGAATAAGCCCAAACGTACCTTGAAATTATCACGTAAAGCGCGTACACATTTAGAGCTATCGCCAAAGTGTACGGAAGAAAGTCGGTCAATTCACCATCTATCGCACACAAACCGATGAAAAACGAGGTCATGTAGACTATCGAAACCAACTCATAACTTTCAAAGGATAGAAAGAGCTTGAACCTCCGATACCTTAGGATGATGTACCCCGTTAGGACCACAAGGCAAACGGCTAATGTGAGCAGGATCGTGCCCAGTACAATCTGATAATCCTTCGATGGGATCTGATTTTCCATGAGGTAGACAACGCTCCCATAGATCAGACAGTCCTTAACCCTGTCAACTCTTAGCATCCAGACGTTTCGCAGAAACCTCAATCCGCACAAAGTTACGTAGAGCAGGAGGGACATGAAAACGACTTCGGAGATCCCAAGGCAGGGATCGGGCTTTATGATGCCGTGTAGAGTTTCTGCGAAAAGAAACAACGTTAGAGTTGTGTAATATAACCAGATTGAAAATATGGCCTTTTCACTGCCGACGTATCCCGGCAGTGGTCGAAAGGAGTAGCCCAGTATACCCGCACACGTTAAGGATAATCCTAACACAGCCCTCACGATTCCGATCGCTTCACCGTTCAACATCGGAATGTTCAAAATATTCTAGACAATATATACTTTTGAGATATATACTAACACACCGCAAATAGAAAATATAAAAAATTATCTCCTAAATACGACGAGACCGATCAGCAAAATTAAGCCGATTCCAAATAGCATTGCCGTAGCCGTTTCGGGTATTGGAAGTATATTTACAACCTTTATCGTAACGTTGAATCCCGGTATCGTTTGTATCTGGCTGGGGGATCCCCACACCAATACGTTGTATATACCGTTGGTCGACGTATTTGGTGCCGCGTAAATGGTAACCCTGAAGTAGTACGTTCCTACGGAGGGAGGTGTCCAGTCGATGTACTCGATGTCTCCTACTGATGTAGTAGTAAACACACCAGATACAGGAATAGTGGCCGCCGAATCGTTGTACGGGCCTGACACCGAAACATCGATATAGCTTGTTCCCGTACTCACAGTAGCTCCGGTACGGTATGTGGTGGATGCGTTATCAACCGTGACGGTTACGATTACATCCTGCTGCGATCCCGGCTGGATGTACACTGTAGTTGGATTAACCGTAAAGTCGGTTATCAAGCCAAACACTACACCGCATAGTGCGAGTGTCAACGCAAGCGACAGTAGTACGACCCTGAATCTCATGCTCATCATTATATTCATCACCTCATTTTTATATTTTTCACTTTAACGGTTTAAAGTTTGAAAAAGATGAAGTATATAAATCTTTCCTTATATAGTTTCTTAACTTGATATGAAAAGTTTAAGAATCTCACCGCCTTACAACCTGATCTGAGTTCGTTTCTTACCTAATTGTCCGGCAATGATTTTTCTCATATAACTTTCACATAGTTTGTGGAGTAAATTAAAAATAAAATCCTTCCTTGGGATTCGACTGAAAGGCTGGAACTAAAGAATTATACGACGAGTCTAAGTGAATATTGAGCTTTTAATAATTTTGTGATTATTTAGCATTCACACAGTGTTACAGCTCCTACGGGCTGAAAGCTTCATCCTTTACAGTAGTTCTGAAACTTGACAATTAACACTGCTCCTAATTTATAAACCTTTATAAAGACCTGATTGCCAAAACTTGTACTTTAGGATATACTGCTTAACGAAGGGAGGATGTCAACTAACCGTTAAATGTTGCCTGATTTAATTAGACACATCTTTAAATTTTAAATAAAAATTATAAAATTTAAGTTTTTGAATGTTTTAATTTAAATATTTTAATCTTCCGATGGTCTCGATCTTTCAATGATGCTTGAGTGGGAAAAGCTTATATGAGTGGGTTTAAGAACTAGAATTGGTATGAACAGTGTAGTGGTACGAGTGGATAAGAAAGGTAGGCTGGTCATTCCGAAGAGGTTGAGGGAGGAGTTAGATATCAAGGACGGATGTTACGTGGAGTTAAGCGTTGAGGGTGATAAAATAGTTCTAAAACCGATCAAATCCATTGCTGACAAGTACTTTGGAGTTTTTAAGGTTGAAAATTGGCCTGAGGATTTGGACGAATTCCTTGTGAAAGAGGTGACGAGGAGATGGCTAAAAGATACGTAGATGTTAATGTATTCGTTTATTGGCTTTGCGGTCATCCATCCTTTGGTAAAAAGGCCAAGAATTGGATTGAAAGAATTGAAAAGGAGGGAAATTTCGTAACTTCAGTTCTAACAATTTACGAAAGTCTAGTAATCGTTGCTGGACTGACGAATAAGAGTTTAAAGGACAGAGAGTTCGTTGAAACCGTCATAAATTCCATGACAGGCTTGAAGGGTTTGAAGATTGAACCCCTCGTTAAGGAGGACTTTGCAAAGGCTGCGGAAATAATGAACGATTTTGGATTGGATTTTGAGGATTCCCTGCATTTAGCTGTCGCTTCAAGAAAAAACGTAGAAGAAATCGTTTCAAACGATAGCGATTTCGATAAAGCCAACGTGAAAAGGGTTTTCTGATCGGGTACTTTGCTAAATTTTCTAGCGACATTCTGTAATACGAAAGATTCCGAAACTCATATATTTTTCCGAAATCAGTATTTTATCGGATGATAGGTAAAGTCGGAAAGAAGGGCGAATTGTATATCCCAAAAAAGGTGAGAGAATCTATCGATCTTAAGCCTGGAGATGAAGTTTTGGTTGAAGTGAGAGGGAAGGAGATAATAATCAGGAAGAAGCGCAGTATAATTGACGTTCTGATGGAGGAGCCAGTGTCAAAGGTATCGATTGAAGAGCTAAGAGAAGTGAGAGATAAACTTTCGAGGTTGCTGGAGATATGAGGGAGATCTTTTTGGATACCACGTTCGTTATGCCCTTCTTCTACATTGATATCGACGTTAAAGGCTTTTCGAGGAAGAAGTTTGCCGAGTTAATTCGAAAGATCGATAAGATACACATCAGCGAGATCTCGATCTTCGAGGCTAAGGTGAAAATTCTTCAAAATCGAAACGAGAAGGTTTTGAAGAAATTCAACGAAGGTCTGTCTATCTTGAGATCCAATAGAAAGGTGGTAATACACGGATACACCGCTAAGCACGATCAAAGTCTGAACGACATGCTGGATATTCTGAACGACATAAACATCATAGATCTTATCATAATAGCCCAAGCAAAGGAGGTAGGAACACTTCTAACGGAAGATAGGATAATCCACAAACATAGAAATGAAATCGGAATAGATACGCTGAATTGGAGATCGTTCGTTAAACGTTTTAATGATCTTTGATTTGGACGTCAAATGGAATTTTTCTTACCCAACCGTTGTGTAGCTGTTGGCGACGAACACCCAAAGGTATCGAATCCTCCAATAATATTCTTTAAGCAAAGTTATCGGAACTTATAGACATGTTAAGCCAAAATCCGATCCCTTTTAGAAAGTTCGACGTAAAGAAGCTTAAAGGTTAGAAAGATCTATAAAGAAGAAAAGCTCATCTTAATCTTAAAATCGAAAGAAGAGGGATCCCATTCTATTTGGTTCTTATTCGAGAGGGGATTTTTCCGAACGATCTTGGTTAGAGATAAGTTGAACAAAGAAGAGTCGGAGAAGATTGATTTGGTTGCCAAATACTCCCTCAAACATGATATCGCAATTTCATGTGTAATTTACCCTTTAAGGATATTTAGAGGGTGCAACACTCCTTTTATTACTAAACGTTAAGGAGGAGTGTATCAGGATATGAAGTACGAAAAAGAAATCAGAGCTTTGATTTGAGAGCTAAATTTCTACTTCGATGCTGTTCAACTTTCTCATCTTTTAATGACGGTAAGTTTAAGTATTAAAATGAATAAGTTTAATACATGCCCGTAACCTTGACAACGAGAGTTGATGACAGACTTGCAAAACTCATCGACGAGATTGCCAAGCAAGAGGGAATGGACAGATCGACGGTTATAAGAAGATTTCTGACTAAAGCTGTAAAGGATTGGCTAATTGAAAAGAGCTTAAAGGATTACGAAGAGGGAAAAATAACGTTGTGGCAAGCAGCTGAAAAATGTGGCTTGTCTCTATGGGAAATGATCAACGAAGTAAAGAAGAGAGGGACACATGTTCCCTATACGTTAGAGGATTTAAGGGAGGATCTTGAAGATCTATGATTGTCTCCAACGCTACACCACTAATCTATCTTGCTAAAGTAGGAAAGCTGGAATTACTTAAGACGTTTGGAGTAGTGATAATTCCCGAAGAGGTTAAAGTTGAAGTTGTTGACAGAGGAAAGGCTATGGAAAAGACTGACGCATATGTTGTTGAGAAGGCAATCAATGAAGGCTGGATCAGAGTATTAAAGGCGGAGCTAATAGATGTGCCCATAGATCTTCATCCGGGAGAAAATGCCGTTCTTTCACTCGCCAAGAAGTTGGGTATTAGGGATGTCTTGATCGACGAAAAACCAGCGAGATTTGCTGCGAAACTACTTGGTTTGAGACCTAAGGGGACTGTCTACGTTTTACTGAAGGCCTTAAAAGAGGGGATGATCGACTTTGATGAATTTTTGGATATACTTAACGAAATGATAAGACAGGGTTTCAGATTAAAAGAAGAAATCGTCGTAGAAGCGATAAGAGATGCAAAAAGAATTGCAAATCAAAGATGATTTGATCCTACACCTTTCTAATTAAGTTATAGAATTTTGAATGTAATTAAATTATTTAAAAGCTTTAACTTCTTCTTCAACATTAAGAGGAAAAGGTTGGAAAGAACTATGAATGAATGTTCTTGAAGGAGATTTTCTATCCACGAGAGTTAAGGGAAATGGATACAGGATTATAGGGAAAAACCTTTGCTGGGGCTCATTGGGGAAAAGGCTTAAAT
>CAZBFC010000256.1:0-7414 GCA_964491095.1 uncultured archaeon
GCAAAAAGCCAAGATCTTTGAAGCTGATCCCGATGAGAGACCCAAATTCTTCATAACAATTCCTTATCCTTACCTCAACGGTAATCTGCATGTTGGACACTGTAGGACTTTCACGATAGGCGATGCAGTCGCTAGATACAAGAGAATGTGCGGATACAATGTACTATTTCCGATGGGGTTCCATGTTACTGGCACACCGATTATAGGCTTAGCAGAACTAATTGCGAAAAGGGATGAAAGGACGATCGAAGTTTACACTAAGTTCCACGACGTTCCCAAGGATGTTCTGCTAACCCTCACAACTCCAGAGAAGATAGTGGAATACTTTGCGAGAGAAGCTGAGAAAGCTCTTAGAGATATCGGATACTCGATAGACTGGAGAAGGATCTTTACCACTACAGACCCTCCTTACCAGAAGTTCATCGAGTGGCAGTACTGGAAGCTCAAGGAGAAGGGTTTGATCGTCAAGGGCTCGCATCCTGTTAGATATTGTCCGAACGATGAGAATCCAGTTGAAGATCACGACTTACTTATGGGTGAAGAGGCTACGATCGTCGATTTTACGGTTATAAAGCTATACTCGTTCGATGAGGAATTCGGCAAGATCGCATTTCCGTGTGCTACTCTCAGACCTGAGACGATCTTTGGCGTTACGAACATCTGGGTTAAGCCGACCAAATACGTTTTGGCAAGGGTTGATGGTGAGCTATGGTTTTTAAGTAAGGAAGCCTCTGAGAAGTTGAGATATCAAGAGAAGAATGTTGAGATAGTTAGAGAAGTTGAAGCCAAAGATTTTATCGGTAAGTTGGTTGTAAATCCCATTTTAGCTGGAATGTTCATCGATAAGATCTTGGACGATTTAAAAGAGTTCGATGAAAAGTTGTATGAAAGGCTGAGCAAGATCGAAGATGGGGATGAAAGGCTTAGAGCTGTAGTTCACGAGATCATCAACGGCAATTTAGCTCAAGTACTGATAAAGCTATTTGAGAGGGCTAAAGCTGAGGACGGAGAGAAATTCAACGTAATCAGAAGGATCGTAGTCCCGATTCTGCCAGCTGAATTTGTAGATACCGACAACGCTACCGGTGTGGTTATGAGCGTTCCCGCTCATGCTCCCTATGACTACGTTGCTTTGGAAGATCTGAAGAAGAACGAGGAAATACTCAAGCAGTTTGGAATCGATAAAAGCTTGATCGAAATAGAACCGATAGTCCTGATCAGAATTGAAGGAGAGAAATATAGAGTTCCAGCCGTTGAGGTTGCTAAGGAACTCGGCATAGAGTCTCAGAAACAGAGGGATCTACTGGACAAGGCAACTAAGATAGTATACAAGAAGGAGTTTCATAAGGGTGTTCTGCTTGAAACAACAGGCAAATACGTAGGAATGCAGGTTTCAAAGATCAAGGAGGTACTGCAGAGGGATCTGATCGATATGGGTGTTGGAGATGTATTTTACGAGTTCAGTGAGAAACCAGTCGTATGCAGATGTGGAACGAAGTGTGTCGTTAAGGTTGTTAGAGATCAGTGGTTCCTTAACTACTCAAATCCAGAGTGGAAGTCTAAGGTACTTGAATGGCTTGAAGAGATGACGATAATCCCAGACTACTACAAGGAGGAGTTCAGAAACAAGATCGAGTGGCTTAAGGATAAGGCCTGCGCGAGGAGGAAGGGACTGGGTACAAGGATACCATGGGACAAGGAATGGTTAATCGAGAGTCTCTCGGATTCGACGATATACATGGCCTACTACATCCTTGCGAAGTTCATCAACGAAGGAAGACTTAAAGCCGAGAACATGACCTCAGAATTCTTGGATTACGTTCTCCTAGGCATCGGGGATGCCGAAAAGGCTGCCCAATCCTCTGGTCTGGATGTCGAAACGGTTGAAGAGATCAGAAGGGATTTCCTGTACTGGTATCCGGTCGATTTGAGGAGCAGTGGAAAGGATCTGGTTGCGAACCACCTGCTCTTCTTCCTATTCCACCACATCGCGATATTTCCGAAGGAGCATTGGCCTAAGGCAATAGCCGTGAATGGTTACGTCAGCTTGGAAGGAAAGAAGATGAGCAAGAGCAAGGGACCGTTGCTTACGATGAAGAGGGCTGTAGCTGAGAATTCAGCGGATGTAACAAGGTTGTACATTCTGCATGCTGCAGAGTACGACAGCGATGCCGATTGGAGGAAGAAGGATGTTGAGGCATTGGCCGGGCATCTTAGAAGGTTTTTCAATCTAGTCAAGGAACACTACACCAAAGAGCCAAAGGAATTGAGCCAGCTTGACAGATGGCTAATAAGCAGATTTCAGAAAGCTATCAAAGAAACGAGAGATGCCATGGAGAGGTTGCAGACAAGAAGGGCTGTGAATGCCGCCTTCTTCGAAGTCATGAACGATGTCAGATGGTATCTAAGGAGGGGAGGAGACAACCTAGTCGTAATTTTGGATGATTGGTTAAAGCTTCTTGCTCCATTCATACCACACATCTGCGAGGAGCTTTGGCATATCAAACATGACTCCTTCATAAGCTTGGAGAGGTATCCAGAGTTCGACGAGTCCAAGGTGGATGAGAAAGCTGAAGCCGTTGAGGAGTACATAAGAAGGTTTATAGAGGATGTAAAGGAGGTTATGAAATTCGTGGAACAGCCAAAGGAAGTTTATGTCGCATTTGCCGAGGAATGGAAGGTAGAGGTGTTGAGGATAGCATCTCAGGCGGGAAGCATGAAGGAAGCCATGGGCAAGATCATGAAGGACGAGAAATTCAGAGCCATGGCGAAGGAGGTTTCAGCATTCCTGAAGAGAGTTTTCAAGGACAGAGAGATGTACGCAGTTATGGATGAACTAAATGAAAGAGAAATCATACAGAACAATTTAGAGTTCTTAGAAAAGGAATTGGGCGTTAAAATAATACTGGATGAAAGCAAGGTACCCGCCGAGAAGAGGAAAGCTGCAATGCCCGGAAAGCCGGCGATTTATGTGGTTGGATAAAATTCTTTTTACCCAACAATCTTTTTTCAACTAATTCTGGTGAAATGTCAAAATGGTATTTCTAAAATCTAAAAGTTAGGGACACTGTAGGTTAGTAAAACCTTAAAGCATCCTGCAATACGTTTTAAAGCAACTTCTTAATCTCCCTCGCTATAGCCCTCGCAAGCGGAACCGGGACTGCTTCACCTACCATATCGTACTGAACGTTCTTACCTCCCAAAAACACGTGATCATCTGGAAATCCCATAAGCCTCGCATGCTCTCTGACTGTCAAAAATCTATCTTCAAACGGATGGATGAATCTCGATTTGCCCATGACCGTTGGAGCAAGTTTGTAGGGATGCAACCTAGTTACATTGGTGCAAATCCTTCCAGCTCCCTCAAATCTAACCAGACTTTCGCCCCATCTTAACCTTCTGATCCTCTCAAGTTTACCCTTTGGAATCTTAAGCAGAATTTCATGGTTTGGTATCGAACCATCTGGATCTGGCAGATCCCCGATGGCATCTATAACTTTCTTTTTCTTCCCTTCCGGCTTTGGTTCGATCTTAACGTTCGAGATGAAGACTCTTGTCCTTTTAGATGGATTTCCGTAATCTTCGGCCTTCAGCACGTTGAAGTGGATATCGTAACCAGCCCTTTTGAACTCCTTTATCAGGGCATCCTTAAGCTCCAATATCTTCGGAACGTTCTCCATTATGAATATCTTCGGCTTTAGCTCTTTAACTAGCCTTATGAAATGCAGCGTTAGCTGTCCCCTCCTATCGACGTAGAGTCTGTCTTCGGGCTTCGGGAACCTTTTGACATTTGCGGATGTGAACGGCTCGCATGGAGGAGAGCCAATCAGAACATCCACATCCCCACAGATCTTCTCGATCTCCTTGCCAGTGACGAGCTTGATATCCCTAATTATAACTTCGGTTTCGGGAAAGTTGGTTTTGTAAGTCTCTGCAACGGGTTTGAAGTTCTCTACAGCGACGACTACCTTGAATCCTTCCAACTCAAACCCTCTACTGAATCCCCCAGCTCCGGCGAATAGGTCGACGATGTTCATAGATTTGATTTCACCACATCGAAGGCTTTCTTAACGACATCTTGTGAGAGTTAATAATAAAGGTTTGCAAAGCAAGGTCACGCAAAAAGGTATAAATACACAACCGCGCTTTTGGTTAAAGCCCGATGAATGATGACGAATAGGAAGGAGGTGATGTAGATGGTGTACGTGAGGTTTGAGGTTCCTGAGGAATTGCAGCAGGAAGCTTTGGCTTTGCTTGAGAAGGCGAGAGAGACGGGCAAAATTAAGAAGGGGACAAACGAAACGACAAAGGCTGTTGAGAGAGGTTTGGCAAAGTTGGTCTACATAGCCATGGATGTGGATCCACCGGAAATCGTAGCCCATCTGCCTTTGCTCTGTGAGGAGAAGAACATACCGTACATCTACGTTAAGAGCAAGGAAGAACTTGGTAAGGCAGCAGGAATCGACGTTGCTGCAGCTTCAGCATGCATAATCGACGAGGGAGAAGCTAAAAAGGAGCTGAAGGCGATCATAGAGAAGCTTAGCGGATTGAGGAAGTAACCTTTTTATATTTATTTCTTTGGAGGTGATATCATGGTTGAGGAAGAGGACATCGCACCAGCTCAGGTTATTGAGATAATAGGAAGAACGGGGATGCACGGTGAAGCTACCCAAGTTAAGGTCAAGATCTTGGATGGCCCAAACAAGGGAAGGATCATCACTAGAAACGTTTTAGGGCCAGTGAGAGTTGGCGATATACTCATGATCAAGGAAACGGCTAGAGAGGCTAGAAAGTTGGTTGTGAAGTGAGGTGGTTAAAGTGGAGAAGAGGATCTGCTCATTCTGCGGCTACGAGATCGAGCCGGGAACTGGCAAGATGGTTGTCAGGAAAGATGGTAAGATCCTGTACTTCTGCTCAAGGAAATGTGAGAAGAACATGCTTGAACTGAAAAGAAACCCAAGGAAGCTCAAGTGGACTAAGTACTACGTTAAGGGCGGAACGAAATAACAAATTCTGTATTTCAGCTTTTTTAATCTGAATAATTAGGAGGTCCAGCCATGGAAAGGACATTCGTCATGATCAAACCTGATGCCGTTCAAAGAGGACTTATCGGCGAGATAATCTCAAGGCTCGAGAGAAAGGGACTCAAGATAGTTGCGATGAAGATGCTAAACGTGAGCAAAGATCTTGCAGAAAGACATTACGCAGAGCACAGAGAAAAACCGTTCTTTCAGAGCTTGGTAGACTACATAACGTCCGGGCCGGTAGTTGCGATGGTTGTGGAAGGCAAAAATGCTGTTAAGGTCGTTAGAACGCTTGTAGGCGCTACGAATCCGCAAGATGCATTGCCGGGAACGATCAGAGGTGACTTCGGAATGGATATCGGTAGAAATGTGATCCATGCATCCGATTCGTTGGAATCTGCTGAGAGGGAGATCTCGTTGTTCTTCAAGCCTGAGGAGATAGTCGAATACACGAGGATCGACGAGGACTGGCTCTATGATTAACATTTTTTTAACCTTCCATCAGCTTTTATTTTCCGGTGATAGCAATGGCAAAGAAGAAGGCAGAAGAACAAAAATCGCTTCGAACACCAATTGTTGCCGTTTTGGGGCATGTAGATCACGGTAAGTGTCTAACTCCCGATACAAAAGTAATCTGCCCTATCGGTGAATTTACCCTCAAAGATCTATTTGATTCTGCCAAGTGTATAGTTTATAAGGAGAATGGATGCGAGGTCAGGAAGATAGATTTGGATGTTGAAGGTTTAAACAGAGATGCAAGCGAATCGGTACTTAAAGCTTCGCACGTTTGGAAGTTGAGGCATAATGGAAAGCTTCTGAAAATTAAGCTAAAGAATTGGCACTACGTAACGGTAACACCTGAACATCCGTTTTTAACGAATTTAGGTTGGAAAAAAGCCTGTGAGCTTAAAGTTGGAGATTTTGTTGCGATTCCGAGAAAGATCTCTGGAAACGAAAGGTTTGAGAGATTTTTGAATTATGTTTACTCTAAATTTAACGATTCGATGATATTTAGGGTCGATGTTGATGCATTAAGGGGGCTTAAGCTTCCCGCTGATCGAAATTACCGAATAAAGAAAAATATGTTGAGAATTGAAGACATAAAAGAACTGAACTTGTTCGATCAAATCAAATCTTTCGCATTCTGCTCTCGCATGCGGAGATGTGGAAAGCCACAGTTTTACATGAAATTCCCAAGGACTCTGGATGATTGGAAAATCGTGTTTTACGTTGCTGGCATTTTATTTGGTGATGGTTCACAATCGAAGATTGCAAACAACGATTTGGAGATTTTTAGAAAGATCGAACGTCTAACTCGTTTGGGTATCGATGCCGTTAGAGTTAAAGGTCACACTTCGTTCGAAATAGACTTTAGAGGAGCTAAGAACGCACTGTTTGGATTTATCAAGCTTCTCTTTGATTATCCAGAGAAAAAGAAATCTCATAGAATTTCGATTCCTCAAATTCTGTACATAGCTCCAAAGGAGCTCGTAGCTGAATTTCTGAAAGGATACTTCGATGCAGATGGAACCGTAAATGAAAGATCGGTTAGAATCGAAGTTGTCAGTGCATCTCAAGAGTTCATTAGAGGACTTTCGATTTTACTGCTTAGATTCGGTATTCTTTCGAAGGTATATGAAGCCAGAAAGAAGTATAACGGTAAAGATGGGAGATACTTCCTGCTTGTGATATCAGGTAAAAGGAATCTCGAAATATTTGCTAAGGAGATAGGTTTCGAAGTTGAGAGGAAATTCAAAACCCTTGAAAGGATCTTGAAAAGGAGCAGAAAGAGCGAATGCTACCCATTGCAGGCTGAATTAAGACGTCTCAGGATTCTATTTGGATTCACAAAAGCTGAGATGAACGATCACATACCGTTCTACTCGAAGTATGAACGTTCACAAAATCCAAGTTATGATGTCATCTTAAAGTTCTTGGATGTCCTTAAGAGAGGTTGCAGAAATCTTGAAAGGAAGATCGCGGTACTTGAAGGTAAGATCAAAGACGAAAATCTGCTTAGAGCTTTTAAGAATGATGGATTAATCGATGATAGAGGTAATCTAACAGATTTGGGTAAGGAAGCCTTAGAGATCTGGAGGAACAGGAAATTTGATCAAAATCAGATCAACTACATCAGAAATCTGATTGAAAATGTTGCATTCGTTGAGGTGGAGGGTATCGAAGAGATAGAGTACAACGGCTACGCCTACGATCTAACAACTCCGACACACAACTTCATAGCAAACGGTATAATCGTTCACAACACCACATTACTCGATAGAATAAGAAGAACTCGTGTAGCGGCAAAGGAAGCTGGTGGTATTACTCAACATATCGGAGCTACGGAAATACCAATTGATATTATAAAAAGAATATGTAAAGATTATTTG
>CAZBFC010000257.1:0-6397 GCA_964491095.1 uncultured archaeon
TCTCGATTTCCCTGGTGGTAAAAATTTCATAATTTCATCTGGTGTTGCTATACTTCTTACCAAATGTTTCTCCTCCTCTTTAGCCATCTTAGCGAGTTTGGATGCTATTTCAACCGATAGCTCATTTGGCGATTTATCCCCAATTTCAATTTCGACGTAATAGTCACAGTACCTCTTTACAGCGGAAATCGGGCCACCGAAAACCCTTAAATTTTTCAGATCAACTCCTATTCCACAAGAAAGCTCTACTGTAATGTAGTTTCTCTTACCAACGATGTAGAACGATCCTTTTGGCAAGTACTCTCCGGCTTTGGCCGATCTTTTAACTTGCTCTGGAGTTACGTAGTAAACCTCCCCGCTGAACCTACCCTCCTTCCAGAGCGATGAGTATATCGCGGCAAATTGGGCTGTTTCAACTATGCTCGTTTCGGGAGCTTCCTGTCCTCTCTTTAAGATCACCGCGGGAGCACCTGGACTTTGAGTGTGGAAAAATAGATCTTTGTCTTCCATGTACTTAGAAACGATTTCCTCATTCATTTGAGCATTTCTTCCGCCTATCGCTAGATATCCATCAGAAGTTATGAACCATCTAAATCTTTCAAACCATTCTCTCCTTCGGACGATTTTAACGCTAGTTACAAACTTCTTAGCTTCAATTTCCTCGACTTTTTTCATCTCCTCCTTGGTTTTCTCTATAGCCTTCAATAGTCCTTCAAGCTTCTCCTTGGCCTTTTTTGCCCTTTCATAGTATTCATCTGCTATCTCGTGAATGTTCTTGCTTAGATCAAGCTCCACAGTGTAACCATCGAGTTGAATCGTAACGCTTTCTGGCTTGACATCTTTCACGATCTTGATCTGTTTGGCTCTTCTCTTTATCTCTTCAAACGGTAGTTTCTCCTTAGCCTGCTTGAATGCATTCAAAATTTGATCGACTATGGTGTATTTCTCATAAATTAGATCACCAATGCGTCTATACTTTTCCATCTCCTTCTCAAGCTTTTCTTTCGTCTGGAGCTGAATTTCAAGTCTTTTCTTAAGCTTTTTTAGTTCTTCACTTTCCTCCTTTTCGGCCTTCTCAGCAGATTCAATTATTAGTTTTGAGTAGAATTCATCTAAGGCTTCGTTAAAACTGTTAAAATACTTCCTTTCATAATTTTCGTAAATCTTGAGCTCGATCGGAAGGACATCGACATATTCACCATCTTTGACTACGATATGTGGTTTAAATTCTCCCTTTACGACAGGCTCGAAGATACCCTTAACAGTTCTAACGATAAGACTAATTTCCTCATCGCTAAGCTCGTTACTCTTCTTTTTCTTGTCAATTCCTGCCCTTAGACAAGTTTCTTCTGCAAAAAGGCCTCCCAACCCACATTTAGTGGCTAAAACTTTAACGATCTCTCTATTTTCGTTCCTGCAGATTTCAGACAGTATTTGTTCATTCAAATCGAAGGGAGTAAGTCTTGGTTCTGGGAAGCTGTAATTTTCTCCTGGCCTGACATGCTCGTGCTTTAGAGGCATTATAACTTTAAAATTTTCATCTGTAAGAATTATATTTCCTTTAGCAAATAGCTCTGCTATGAGAATTTTCTTGCCATCCCTTCTCTCGATTTCAAGCTTAACGACTCTATCGAAGTCATGCTGCTCTATCGCCTTGATTCTTCCACCCTCCAAGTGCTTTCTCAGTAGCATTGCAAAAGATGATGGGAACTTTGGGCTTTCCTTCGGGAATTTGGTTAGATGAATTCTTCTTCCAGCTTCTATAATTAAATCCTTTCTTCCATTAGCGTAAAGCTTAATTCTGATCTCATCGGGAGGATAGTGATAGATCTTCTCGATCTTTCCATTTATTATTTCATCTTTTAGTTCCTTTACGCAGACTTTGATGTCCAGTGATGACATCGATTTCATGCCTTCTCATTTGTCTTATCGGTTTATGAAGTTTTGACGTACTCAGCACTATTATATACCCTGCAGTGCTATCCATATGTGAATGACTACAATCGTACATCAGGTAACCGAAACCTTGGAAGAAAGATTCAAAAAGGCTTGTATCGAGATAGCTGAAATCATCCTAAAGCTAAATCTAGAGTCCAAGGAAGAAATTGCAAAGATAAAGAAGAAGATTAGCAGAAAGTATCATCTGCCAAAACTTCCAAGCGATGCTGATATTCTCAAATCGTTCAAAGGTAGAGAAGGTTACGAAAAACTTAGATCGTTATTGAGGCTAAAGCCGGTAAGAACGATCTCTGGAGTTGCCGTTGTATCTGTCATGACCTCTCCAGCTCCATGTCCACATGGCAAATGTCTGATGTGCCCTGGGGGGGTGGAGAAGGGAACTCCACAGAGCTACATTGGATTAGAACCTGCCGCTCAAAGAGGCGCTCAGCACGGATACAATCCATTTAAGCAAGTTTTGGCAAGGCTTACTGAGCTGTCGGAGATAGGACACGATGTTGATAAGGTTGAAATAATCGTAATGGGTGGAACGTTTCCAGCGAGACCCAAGAACTACAAGGAGTGGTTTATGCTCGGAATATTCAACGCACTGAACGTCTTTGGCAGAAGGAGGGTTAAGATCGAGAGTGATTTGGAGAAAGCGAAGAGGAAGAATGAAAAGGCGAAGGCAAGATGCATAGGAATTACATTCGAAACACGTCCAGATTATGCTAAAGAGGAACACATAATCGAGATGCTTAAATTTGGAGGAACGAAGGTAGAGTTGGGTGTTCAGAGCATCTATGACGATGTTCTTGAGAAGATAAAGAGGGGGCACAGCGTTGAAGATACGATCAGGGCCACTCAGCTGTTGAGGGATTCTGCCTTTAAAGTTGGCTATCATATAATGCCCGGGCTACCCGGCTCTGACTTCGAGAGAGATCTGAAGATGTTTAAGGAGATTTTTGAGAATGAGAACTTCAAACCTGATTATCTGAAGATCTATCCAACCTTGGTAGTTGAGGGAACCGAGCTTTATGAGATGTACAAACGCGGTGATTACAAGCCTTACACTACCGAAGAGGTAATCGAACTTATCGCTCAAGCTAAGAGGTTTCTGCCGGAGTGGGTTAGGGTGCAGAGGATTCAGAGAGATATACCAGTTGGAAAGGCCATAGGTCTTGATAAGGGTAACATCAGGCAACTAATTCACGAAAGGCTTAAGGAGTTGGGCTACGAATGCAGATGTATAAGATGTAGGGAGGTTGGACATAAGCTTAGACGTTTGGGTGTTAAAGTCACAGACGATATCATCAAGAAGGCAGAACTTGTCATTCGAAAATATAGGGCCTCGAAAGGTGTGGAGTACTTTATATCATATGAATTACCAGATTACGATGCATTGATCGGTTTTATCAGGCTTAGATTCCCGTACAAACCATTTATAAAAGTGCTTGAGGATTGTGCTTTAATCAGAGAGCTTCACGTTTATGGTAAGGCCGTTCCATTGGGGGAGAGGGAGGCTGGGGCTTTTCAGCACAGAGGTTTCGGTGAGAGGTTGCTGAAAGAAGCTGAAGAAATAGCAAAGGAGGAATTTGATAGAATTGCAGTTATAAGCGGTGTTGGGGTTAGGGAGTACTACAGAAAATTTGGATATCGAAAGAGATTTGAATACATGATTAAGAAACTCTAAATTAAAATTTAATTCAACCAAAAGTAATAAATATGTCCTAAGACAGTAGGTTCAATATGGATACTAATGATTGTAATAATCATCACTTGGTTAAGGTTGATCCGATACTCAGCTATACCAGGCTTGAAGATATAATTCCAGAATTGGAAGGTCACAGAACTAGAGTTATCTATGACTCGGCAATTGTGAAGGATTTGATTGTCTTACAGTACTTAATTCCATACTTTTCCAAAACCAAGGATGTGTACATCATTCTATACTCCGAAGCTTTTTACTATAAGTTTAAGAAGTACGTCTGCAGTCTTATAGAAAAGTTGCCAGAACTGAAGAAATCGTTTGAAAGGTTAAAGGTAATAAAGATTGGTCTTAAAGAAGAATGTACATTTGGAGAACTTGTTGGATTCGTTAAGCAGGGTAACTCAGACGATGAATTTAACGGACTCATAAAGAACTTGGAAAACGTTAACGATGGCGATGTTCTGATCTTATACGGAAGTGTCGCATACTATCTAACCTCTATAGGTAGAAAAGCGTTTAAGCGCCTAATAGACATGTTCAGCATGTTACCTGAAGGTTTAACACTCTTCGGTTTTAGGTCATCTATCTTGAGCTCACCTGAAATTAGTTTGATCGGTGACCTGTACGATGTTGTGATTTATGTCCGTAAAGATGAGCAGTCATTTGACGATACGACGTTCTATTTCAAGATCGAGTGCCCTCTTAAAAATTGCAACAAATACGGAAAACTTAGAATTAAAGATGGCTTACTAGAATCTATAATCTAATATTTATAATAATAACTGAAACAAAACTGTTATATCTGAGACTAGCTCTAATCGCTATATGGAATTAAAGGACACCTACGTTCGGTTTGAGGACATAATAGATGAACTTGAAAACTTAAGGACTAGAGTATTATATGATTCCCCAGTTGTAAAGGATTTAATAATACTCCGATATATACTTCCACATTTTTCAAAGAAAAAGGATGTGTATGTTGTTCTGTATTCTGAGGGCTACTACTACAAATTTAAGAGGAGAGCGAACTATCTGATGTTTAAAGATCCAATGATGGCTGAAGTTCTCGATAGAATTAAGGTGATAAAGATTGGTCTGAACGATGAATGCGAGTTTGGAGACTTATTTTGCTTTATAAAGCAAGGTGATGCAGAGAGAGAGTTTGAGGGCCTTAGAGACATAATAATGAAGATTAAGTCAAATAGTGTTCTAATTTTGGATTGTGACTTCATGCAGCTTATTGCTGGTATATCCGACGGAAACACGTTAAAGAGGTTGATCGATCTTTATAGTCTTATGCCTGATGGCATTACGCTCTTTGGATTTAAGCATTTTAGTACATACGATAGAGATGCTATAATAACCGATCTTTACGATGTTCTGATTACCATTCAAAGGGATGAGAGTTCGTTGGATAATACGACGTTTAGATTTGATATAGAGTGCCAACTGAGTGACATCTGTCAGAAGTTTGGAAGATTTAGAGTTGAAAGTGGTGGTAGGTTGGTTTCCTTGCATTGATCTTATTGATAACGATCTTTTTGTTTTTTGTAACTGTTGGCTCAGTTTTTTTAAACACAATTTAATTAGCTAAATTAATGCTTTCCATAGCAATTCCCTCCTCAGCTTTGATAAACGAAACCGACCCAAAGATCAAGACGTTTAAAGTTGGAATGATTGCAAGAGCCTGTGCTATCTTCAGAGTTGATGAAATACTCATCTACAGAGATCCCAAATTGGACGAATCCGATTTTATCAAAGATGTCCTTGAATACATGGAAACTCCACAATATCTTCGTAAGTACCTTATCCCAATAAAGCCTTCATTGAGATACGCTGGCGTATTACCTCCCCTTCGAATTCCATCCCATAAGCCGAAACATTTAAAAGTCGGAGAGATTAGAGAGGGGGTCGTTAGACGGGTTGCTCCTGACGGCACGTGCTGGGTGGATATAGGTGTTGACGCCCTGGCGTCCCTCAAACCCAAAAGGAAACTTAAGAGGGGCGCCCGCGTGACCGTCAGGGTCTGTTCGAAGAAGCCGTTGGTCGTAGAAGAAGCTGAACCGGATGAGTATTGGGGATATAAGGTTAAAAAGGTTGAGCTTAGAGATATCCTCAAAAGAAATAATGTTGTCGTCACCTCGCGTAAGTGCGAGGTAGTAAGCTTGGATGAGCTGAGGCAAACATTAAAAAGCCCTCTCACGCTAATATTTGGAAGCCCCGAAGAGGGGGTATTTGAAATAGCCAAAAGGCTGGGGATAAGAATCGACGCTAAATGTTGGAATACCATACCGATGCAAGGTGTAGAAACCGTGAGGTTAGAAGAGGCGATATTTGCGACGTTGGCGATAGTAAATATAGTGAAGGGGTGGTTGGATGAAGTATAGCAGACCAAGGAGAGGTTCCTTAGCATTCAGTCCGAGGAAGAGAGCAAGTAGTATCATCCCACGCATAAGGTCTTGGCCAGATTACGATGGAGAGCCTAAGCTGTTGGGCTTTGCTGGCTACAAAGCGGGAATGACGCATGTGATAATGATAGACGACAGAAGGAACTCCCCGACTTACGGTGAGGAAATTGTTGTGCCTGTCACGGTAATAGAAACTCCTCCGATGAAAGTAATGGGTATTAGGGTCTACAAGAGAACAACTTACGGTTTGCAGATAGCTGGTGAGGTTTGGACGAACGAACTCGATGAGTACTTGGGCAGAAGGTTGAATCTTCCAAAGAAGACGCCGGATGTCGATAAG
>CAZBFC010000258.1:0-11810 GCA_964491095.1 uncultured archaeon
TTTGAATCCTACGATTGGGTAGAGTTTTGATGAAGTGTGCTTTTCAACTATCTTGAGCCATTCCCAAGTGTGAAATATACTACCATGCGGCGATCTCTCCACCAACTCATCCCAATATACTCCATCCTCACAGATCTCTATTTCAACCGTCATACGATCTCCAGCCTACCGTTCAATACAAATCCTTACGTTGTACCCCTCTATAAGTCTTGCTGCCGATGTATGTACAACAACTGGAATTCCATTTTCTGCTGAAATCTCAATTCTACTATTTCTAATTCTATAATGTACCCTGCTTGCCCCTCTGATCTTCCACCACTCCGCTATCCTACGACCGCTCGTTATCCATGCTTCCCTGCTCTTACAGTGTTCTATGACTTTCTTGTAAATATCGACCCATCCAGGATACTCCAACTCGTTAAAAACCGCATGATGCCAAAGCACGGTTAGAACACCTTTAACATTCTCAACTTTGCATACCGTATCGATGAACTTACTCCAAGGATCGGGATATCTAAACAACACGATATCTTCCACTATTAAAGGGATCTCAAGGATCTTTATTCTGGCATCGTTTTCAGCATCTATCGGATTAAAGGGGAAGCATGTTCCCCATCTAAAACCGACGTATCTGTTAGAACCGAGCGTTGTATCGTATTCGAAGCTCAAAGATTCGTGGATCTTCCAAGTCTCTGGAATCTCCAAATTGAGGTTGTGTTGTCTTATCCCTACAACCTTATCACCAAGAACTTTCTCAAGTTCCTCCTTTTCACATTTCAGTAGGTCGTAGTTTGTATACGAATAGAACGAACCGTGAAGTCCGACATCCCAGCCGTTGGAGTGTAGGTAATCTACAACATCAGAAACATCTTCAAAGTAGTATCTTCTTCCAAGGTGTCTCCAAGTCTTTCTATTGAGGATCTCAAACTTCCCAGTTTCTCTTAGGAAGTAAAAACTTGATCTAACTCCAAGCTCCTCCTCCAACCTTACAATTTCCTCAAATGTCCAGTACGGTTCTTTCCCTCTCAACTTAGAAACAAGAGACAGAAACTCGTTTTTTAAGCGGTTGAAGTTAAACTGTTTTAGAAATCTAATACTTCGGGTTACATACTGGTACGTTTTTTTAATTTCATCGACATCGTGCGTTAGACATACGGCAAATCTCTTACCGTTTGGCCAAAACGACTTGGTAATGAGCACTTCACCATTACTAACGATCAGATGCTTTATAGCTCTAAACAAGATTTCGGAGAGTCTATCGAGAAATGGGATTTCAACAGGAAAATCTTTACCATCCAACCCTCCAGACAGTACAGAATATATAAATGCAAACGGATCGAAGTTTAGGATCAGTCTGTTGTCCTCAATAAATCCGCACGGTACTTTCTTACCGTTTACATGTGCGAATATTACGGCATTCGAATTAATATCGTTCTCCAACACTCTACCCATAAACCACGTGTAAACGTTAAAGCCCTCGATGGGTATCATTGAAAGATCTCTATGATCCGATAACGGGAAGATAATTTCAAAGTCATTTGACCCAGACCTAAATTTTATTAAACCCGTATCACCTCTCACTTCGATATCAGCATCTACAACGATACCGTACTTATCCACGAACCAACTCCACGCCAATCCGATGTGTTCACCCATCCAAAAACCTCCAAACATCCTCAATTGAGAACCTGGATACGATGATTGCAATCTTCCCAGAATTCAATGGATGAATTCCATCTACAAATTCGACGATGACCTCCAACTCAGAATCGACAGATCTAAGCTTCGATACGATGTATCTCAATTCATCGTACGTAAATTTTTCATTTTTAACGATTTTTATTTTAATTTTATCAATTTTGTTTTGAATTATTTGAAATTGGTCTACACCATCCAGATCGCGGAAGAGATCTGTAAAGAAGAGTGGAAAGAGCACTTTACCGCTGGGTGTTAGCACTACAGAGCCAGTACGTCCCTCTATGGAATCAAGAAGAGATAGACCTCTACCACATGAGCAAACACCATCGCCCATCCTGCCGAGATCCTGGATTCTGTACCTTATGAACGGCATGACGTAGTTATCCAAGTTCGTAATTACGATCTCACCAACATCTGCCGTTTCGTTGCCTTTTACAACCTCTACAATCACTATCTCATCGCAGATATGGTAAGATTCGTGCAGCTCACATTCAAAAGCGATTGGAGTTGCTTCACCACCGTAACAGTCGAAAACCTTACAGTTGAAAGCATTCTCAATCGTATCACGATGTTGGGGGATCAACATCTCTCCAGTGGTCATAACGGCGTTCGGATTTATCTCTACGCTCGTATCATTCACAACCTTCGCAAGGAAGTATATATAGGATGGAAAACCCCTTACTATCTTTGGATGCTTGTTCTTAATTCTATTAATCCAATAATCGCACGCATTAAAAATATCTTCACGTGGCACGTACAAACAGTTCATCAGTCGATCCTGTAACTTTTTCAAAAACGTAGTTCTAGGCTTGGCTCCTATCTTGACATAAGGATCACCGATCGAAAATCCAGCCCAAGACCAACATCTAAAAGTTTGGGCCCATCCGTGACTGTAAGCTTTTTTGTCAACAAAAAATCTCAACGGTTCACCTGTAGAACCACTGCTCTGTGTTTCGATAAACCTCGATCTTGGCGTATTTACGGCAATCAAATCCGAAAAATTCTTCCTTATGATCTCCTTGGTCAAAACTGGGATCTTTTGCAGATCCTCCTTTGACTTTATATCATCCGGCTTTAAGTTAAGATCTCTGAAGATGCGGTGATAGTACGGGACGTTTTCATAGGCATGCTTCACAAGAGCTCTCAACTTTTTATTCTGAATCTCCTCCAGCTCATTCGAATTCAACCACTGGGTTTTGTTTAGCCAGCGTAAGTACCTTTGAATGCTCGTTCCCTTGATAAATTCCATTGTGGGAAATATAACATTTTTATAAATTATTTTGTACATTATTGTTTCAACTCCTTATCGGATAGCTTTCAATGAAGTACGTGATCCACTTGGTTACATCTATCTTATCCTTGATAAGTCTTCTTCGCTTCTTAAGCCATTTTTTCTTGGATCCATCATCCTCCAAAATCTTGAGTGCCATACTTAAGGCCTCGTTCTGATCTGAATAGAAGTACAGGAGATCGTACTTATATCTCAATTCCCTAAAGTTACCGCTCAGCTCACCTGTAGGAGTTCCGTTCTTTGTAGATTCGATATGAATGGCTGGAGTTCCCAATATCGCCGCTTCCGCTGCCATTGTTCCTCCTTCCCCGACGTATAAGCTTGCATAGTGAAGTAACGTATGCATATCCTTGGCCGGAATGTTCAATCTGTACTTTTCAAGAGTACCGTTTAATTTCCGTTCAGAGGAGATAAAAACTTTCCCGTGTTTCTCCAGAGATCTGATAAATTCAAGTTTTTTTTCGATTCCTCTTAGCGAGATGTCATGCGATGCTCCCCACGAGATAAAGCGGACTACTATAAACCTATCACTCCTCGATAACCCCAAATTTTCCAAAACATCCAAATCGGGCTTAAAGTAGTTTGGATGTAGGTATGCGAGTTCGTGGTAACCGTTGTATCTTACATGTCTCCTAAACTGCTTTCTGAAGCATGACGGTGTGCATACAACATCCGCAAATGGAATCGTTAGCAGATTTGCAAGCATTGCATCTTCGGTATCGGTAAATATGATGGATGGAGTCCTAATTAGTCTTCCCACCTGAGCTATGTAGGGATCGAGAACACCACACATAACGTCCGGCTTGAATCTTCTCGCAATCTTGTAGACCTCCAGATCGGTCCTAAGCAACCCGTACAACTTCATGAATATGCTTTCGTAGAATACATCTACCAGTTCATATTCCAAACCGTACACGTCCAACAGCTCAAGTGTACAATCTTTGTTCCTTGCAATTATCTTTATTTCATGTCCCTTTTCCTTTAAATTGTAAATCACATACTTAAAAAGGTGCACGTGTGCTGGATGACCCATTATAAACATGACTCTCATCTTACAAACCTCCCTATAGTATCCACGATCTTTACGATATCTCTGCGATTGACATACGGATGAACCGGAAGGGTTATGGTACCTCTAACTAGATCCCTTGCATTTGGACAATTACCATCGATTTGAAAGAAGTCTGGAAGATAGTTTGGATATGCTGGTGATGCATCGATTCCTGATCTAATTAGAGATTCCAACAGCCACCGTTTCAGATCTTCGTTCTCAACATATATCGGCAATCTCAAAAATATAGGCTTGCAATTTGGAAGTATCTTCGGAGTTCTTATACTTTCAAACTCCTTCAGTTGTTCAATTAAAAACATCGAGTTGTTGTACCGAGCCTCGTTGAAACTCTTCAACTTCCTTAACTGAACTACACCTATCGATGCTTGAACTTCTTCAAATTTCTTCTCCAAAGTTTTAAGATTTATGGGCTTTCTCAATTCTTTCCACCTTTCCATCCTTCTACTTCGAACTCTACCGTAAACGATACCGTACAGCCATCGATTTCCTATAAGGTAGTATAAAATTAGTTTTGATAATATTCTATAGATGTTATTTTTCCCAAATTTGTTCACAATACTACGAGCAGTATTCGCCAACCTTTCATCGTTCGTGGTTATGGCCCCGCCAGTTATCGTCGTAATAGGCTTACCCTCACCGAAGCTAAAGAATGCCGAATCTCCCAACGATCCAACCTTACGGTTATGATATTCCGCACATATACACTGTGCGGAATCCTCTATAACCGCAGCGTTACGATCGCGTGAGATCTCCAGGATCTCCTTCATTCTGCACGGATTGCCGAACATGTGAACGGCAATCACAGCTTTCGTATTTCTATCAATTTTATCATTTAAATCTTCGACTGATAAATTGTATGTATCCTTTTCCACATCCACGAACTTGACACTGTAACCCATATCCAATATCAACCTAACCACCTTTTCGCATACGTAAGCGGGAACAGCAACCTCATCTCCCTTCCTTAAGCTGTAAGCCTTAAGTAATACGTAGAGAGCGGAGGTTCCAGAACTCGTAAGTACAACGTGCTCGCAATCAACAAATTCAGAGAACAGTTTCTCAAATTCTACCGTTTTACTGTTAAATATATTGCAAGCAGATAAAATTTCACGGAGGGTAATGGGTACTATCAACGACTGAAGAATTGTAAACACCTCACGGAAAGTATCTTCTCAGTATATGTCCAAATACGTTTGCAACTGGGTATGGAATTCTCTTCCAGACCTCTGCAAATCTCTTTCTCTTTGTACTCTGCATGCTCATATCTGGAACAGACTTTGAATTGGATGTATAAAACTGATAGTTTAGTCTTACAGCTTCGGTAGCCCAAGCTTTCTTAAATCTAAACGTTCCCGAACCTACAAGACTTCTACCAAAGTCGAAGTATCTATAACCACTTCTACAGGCATTCCTTATGATCTCCCAATACATCAAGTTGTTTGGACAAAGGCCAAGATATCTCTTGAGTGATCCAGCCCAACCTGATATCACCGTACCCTTAAATTGTAGAAGTATCACTCCAGCTATAACCGTATCTTCATTCTTCACAACCACCAAATCCGTTTGTTCTGGAAATTTCCTAAATACGTTCCTAAAAAAACTCATAGCATGAGTTGGACTCCCCAAGCTGTGCATATTCCTGGAATAGACTTTATAGAAATCTTTAAGATAGCTTCTACCCCTTCCAACTCTCAACCCAGATTTGATGGCCTTTCTTGTAGAGTTCCTAACCTTCTTACTAAACCTTCGCCATACAACCTCATGATCTCTCTCCAATTTAAGAATAAATGTGTAATATCTTGTATCTGCCAGCAGTCCGAGGTCTCTAAATCCCCTGAGTTCAAGGTAATCGACACCGTATCTGTCGACTATGTTCTTAGCCTCTTCGATCAACATCCTTTTAATCAGTTCGTTATCTGCACAGACACCGCCGTAAGGTGCAAAAGGTACAGATATAAGCTTTTTACCAAAAAATTTACTCTTGATTAGGAACATCGGCAGAATACCCACGATCGCATCCCTATCCTTGGCAATCAGATATATGGGTTTGAATCCATACGAATTCCTTACAACATCCCTCCAAGCTAACTGATGGTAGAACGTGGCATCACCTGAACTGTAAACGTAATCATTCCAAAGGTACTCATCATCCTTTTTAAGTTCCAGAACTTCGATCATACGGATCGCCCATACCTCCTTCTGTAATCACACACACTTACAAATTCAAAACCCTCATCCTTTGCATTCTTCAGTATCTTATCCAAAAGACATATCGCAGGTCTTCCAAGGTTTTTTAACTTAAGTTTCTGTCTCAGATAATCGGCAAACATATACTCAACGAAGTTGCTGGCCCTCCTCGTAGTGATCACATCCGAATCCACATCAAGACATTCGTTCGGATGGAACAGAAAAACCACTGGCTTACCCGTCCTTTTTGATTCTACGAATATGAATTTTTGAACGATTCTAATGAGCTTTGGGAATATTCGCATCGTAGTCCCTATAAACGGTATAATTACCGCAGAGATGGGAATCTCAAGGATGTTAGAGTTTCCGCTCCTTATCAATGAATTGTACGACAAAAAGTATGGTTTTCTAGGTGCAAACAACCATTTAAGCTTTTTACGTGAGCCAAATGTCAAAGGGCCATCAAACCGCTGCGAGCATATCGAACTATCCGACGTGAATCCGGTGGCCTCCAAAGCTCTGACTGTATCTTCGTTTATCCTTAACATCGGAGCTCTAAAAGATCGAATTCTTCCAGCTATATCTTCTATCGTTTCCTTAGCCCTTTTCAATTCTTTTACCTGTTCATCGTAGGGTAGGTTATCGAATGCCCTATCGGGCGTGTGGTCGAATCCGTGACAACCAACCTCATGATCGTGATCTATAACGATTTCAATCGATTCTGGGAACATTTCCGTAATCTCACCCGTAAAGTAGAACGTAGCCTTGGTATCGTGCTTAGCAAATAGATCGAGTAGAGAAGGCAAACCTTCTTCATAAACCCTTCTACCGGTTGAAATATCGCATCTGTTGAGGTGTATCGAAAAACTTTCAACATCTACAGTCATCAGAAATTCCATACCATCATCCCAACCTTTAATTACGTATCTTTAGCAGTTATCAATATTAAAATGTTTGGGACGTCACAAATGTTAAATAAATGCCACGACACTCTAACTTAAATGTCAAAAAACGTTCATAAGATATTTAAGGGAGCAGGAATCGTGTTTCTTGGTTCTGTTATCGGATTATGCCTACGATTGCTGTCGAAGGTTTTGATTGCGAGATCTGTCAGCGTATCGGATTTTGGTATATACTCTCTTGCATCGGTTGTATTCAGTATGGCGTTTGTACTTTCACTCCTCGGCTTGGAAGAAGGAGCCCCAAGGCAGATTGCGTACTTTCGAAAGACTGAGAAAGTTTCTAATATAGTTAGCTCCTCAATTATTATCTCAATAATCTCTGGACTAACAACAGCAATTCTTTTGTTCGTGTATTCAGACAATTTAGCTGTTTTTTTTAATAAAGATAAGTTAAGCTTTGCAATCAAGATCTTTTCACTTGCATTGCCCTTCTCTGTGCTGATAAGTACTTTTTTGGCAACATTTAGAGGATTTGAGATGCCCGAGATGAAGGTGTGCTTTAGTGACGTGCTAAAGAATGCAACTTTTGTATGTCTGCTGTTGGCCGTGTTTGCTTTAAAACTTTCCCTCATTGGTGTGTTGATATCTTACTTCATTTCTGTCCTCTTTACATTCGTATTTTTGACGATAATTGTGTTCAGAAAGATGAGATTCAAGTTAACGTTTGATAGATCCACAACTGTTGATCTTCTGAAATTCTCTGTTCCACTACTTGTGGCGATAATTTTGGGTATGGTGATGGCTTGGACGGACACGTTGATGCTGGGCTATCTCAAAGAATCTAGGGATGTCGGATTGTACAGTGCCTCACATTCTCTCGCGGGTTTGATTCCAATATTTCTAAGCTCCGCGGGATACATGTACATTCCAGTGGCATCCCAGATATATTCTGAAGGATTGATGGACGAGCTAAGGAGGGTTTATCAGATCACAACCAAATGGATCTTCTCAATTACCGTACCGTTCTTTGTAATTTTCATGTTATACCCCAAATTCGTTCTTAGCCTATTTTTTGGGGGAAACTACACGTCAGCATACAACGTCTTAAGGATTCTATCTTTAGGTTTCATGTTTCATATAATATTGGGTTTAAACGGTGCGAGTTTAATAGTTCTCGGTGGTGGTAGGTTGCTGATGTATATGACGTTGATCGGAGCATCTTCAAACGTCATTCTGAATGCAATTTTAATACCAATGCTTGGTGTAGTGGGGGCGGCGATTGCAACTGCCGTGTCGTACGTTCTTGCAAATACGATGGCTTCGATCAAGTTGTTCCAGATTTCAAAAATTCAACCGTTTACTAAGAGTTATCTGAAGCTACTGGCAATATCTATGGTAGCCATGTATCCGTCGATGTACTTGGTTCGTAACGATGTAGATTTTATTGCTTTTACATTTATTATATATTGTCTACTATATTTTATTTTGATGATCATATTGAAGTGCATCGATAGAGATGACATCGAGTTGATATCGGCCGTAGAAAGTAGGCTCGGTGTAAATCTTAAACTGATCAAATCGATATTAAGCAAATTATATAAATTATAATAAATCATTGATAGTTATTTTATCTCGTAATAAAATACATTATTAGTATTAAAATCGTCGCAAACAGCATCCAACCTACATGTGTGTGAAACATCATCATGGTTTCCAATCCGTAAAAGTAAGCTACCGTAACGAGTATCGCTATTCTAAGTAGGTTAGCTAGATATACGGTAACGGATACAATGAACAGTACAATCATCAACTTTCTTCTTTCAATTCTCTTTATTGTCAAGCTGTACGATAACACCGTGCTTAGAGCCAATAGCAAAGAGTACCAACCAAAGCAGGACAGTTCAATCTTGATCAGTTAGTGTACTATATATATCAAACTGCGTGGCCGTGTTGTTCGTATTCAAAAGAACACCGTACTCGTATCCATATCCACCGGTAGCATCGTTGCAATCCAAGTTCATTGCAAGATCTCCCATTGTCTTACTGCTAGTAGATAAAACCAATGCAGTATAGATGTAGTTGCTATCTTCATCTAGATATATAGCCTCGATGTCAAAGTACTCTCCACCTATTGGTGGGATCTGCGTACTTATCATCGGTTCGTCGTACTTCTGATAACTACTACCCTTGCCGTAGATGTGTACTCCGGTTGGATACCCTCCCGGAGCAGGTCCGTAGTCTGGATCTCTGTTATCTTCAATTATAAATACTACGTTACTATCATTTGGCAACCAAGCGGTTTTACTGCAGTTGGGATAGAAACCCTGCTTTAAATCATCGATGGTTATCCCCCAGTCACTTAAATTTCCATCGATGTTGTACTTTAACGGTAGCTGTGGGTTTGCCATCGATGTTGATATCATCAATTGCGCTAGTACCAAAAGTACGATGATGCCTAAACCCTTTTTTAACAGCCTTTTCAATCTCAACAACTCCTTAACCTCTAAAAATTAAGAGAAATCTTAAACTATAAAAAACTTTCGTTTTCTATAAATCTAAAATAACTATCATAATAATCATATCTTTAAATTTTATTATAATATATAAGTATAATGGTTTAAAATTCTATAATTGATAAAGATATTAGTGAGTACTGAATTAAAACTTAACAATCCATCTTATAACTTCAAATGCCTCAGCATATTTAGCATCGATCTGGACACCCCTTGTCCTTGCAAGACTCCTGATGAAGGTTTCATTAAAATATGGTCTAGATAACTGAGATTTATAACACAACAACGCTTTAACTTTTAAGTTGATATGTTTTTCATTCAATGGAACGAATGCCGTGGTGTCGAACGTTACGTTGTTCCAAGGCTGCTCATAGCCCAATATGGTACAACCCTTAAAAGCTCTGATCGTCTCTTCCATGACAACCCTATGGTCCTGATGAGTATCGTACGATGAGGGTGTAAACACCATATCAGGTTTGATTTCATCCTTAATCCTTACGAAGGTTTCCAAAATTTCCTGTCTAAAGCTCGGAAAATTTCTAACCTCAAAATTGAACAGAATCAAGTTACTACTGTCTATTCCTAGAACTTTGGTAGCCTCTTTAACCTCTCTCTTCAGTATATCCTTAGGAAAACCCTCCGGAATAGATTTTTCACATGTGGAAAGTGCAACGTAAAATACCTCTTTGCCCTCCTCAATAAACTTGGCAATCGTTCCACCGCACCCAAGTTCCCCATCATCTGTGTGAGGACTAAGAATTAAAACCCTACTGAACAGTCTACTCACCTCCAAGTATTCCAAGAGGATCGATCTTTTTATTCTCGTTACTCAAAATCCTTACGATATTGTAAATCTTTGATGCGTTATTTTCATAATGTACATCGGCTTCTATCTTACAGAATTTTCCGTCCACCGTCGCATCAGCATCATTTAATGTATTTTTCCAAGCATCTACAGTGTGTCTAAACCCAAGAGCTACTAAGATATCGAGGATCGAAGGTATTGTAGAAAATACGTTATCTGTAATCTTAAGCTGAGTTTCAGAATATCTGTACTGTCCGATGTACTTCCGTCTCAACCTATCATCGGAACTATTCACCATTCGTGCCAAATCTTCCCTCTTTTTTCTAACCTTTGATAGTACCACATCCCCATCAAGGAGATTCTCAAACTTCATATCAAAAAGTCTCATTATCTCCTTTAACATTCGTTTATGAGCGTAGCCCAGATAGTAATCCCTGCCAACCCACATCAAAGTTATAGGACGTTTGAAGCCAAACCTGCTTGCGATTTCGTCCGCAACAGTACCGTACTTAAGACCCCCACCAGCACCAGATATGAATAGCGAAGTTCCCATGCCTTCAGAGACTATCAGATTTCTTGGTACAGCTCTTGGGCTCAAATTCTCAAATTCTTTTTCAAAGCTGGCCATTTCATGCTCTCTTTTACATATCGGACAGATCCCAAAGAATACATCATCATAATACATCTGAACCTTGGCTCCACATTCACAGTGATACCAAAACGGAGCTGAGTTTTCTTCAACCAGTCCTAGATCTTTCTCTAAGCCTCTTCTCTTTACAATTAGATTATATGCTCTGTTGAACTCTATGAGGCTTGATACAATCTTTCTCCATTCTTCGATGAACAATTCGGAACGTTGAATGTCAGAATATCTAAAGAAGAGAACATCCAAACCAAATAAGTTGCAGAGTCTTGAAAATAGTATTGCGTTTACATCCGAAAGTTTTTCTCCAAGCTCGTAGCTTTTCCACATCTCTTCAATCACGATCTCCAAAGTTTTTCTGTCAGCATCCTTATAATTATCTTCGATTTTTTTAACAACCCTTTCCCATTCATCTTCGGAAGGTTTTTCAATTGAATTGAATCTCCTCCATATGTTCAACCCGGACGGCCTCTTTAGACCTACAGTCACGAATCCATCCCTGTTCATGGCCGGAATCCTATTCTGAAATAACAGTCTTGCTGTGCATAGATTGAAGTCAAACAAACCAAAAATGGGTATAGCTTTTTTACCGATTTCAGCCAACCTCTCGTTGATATACTTGAGAAGATATACCTTCCTCCAAACACCGCTGTATGGAAAAAAATTCGGTTGGTGTCCAGATTCCAAAACTACAGATTC
>CAZBFC010000259.1:0-8958 GCA_964491095.1 uncultured archaeon
TCCTCCCGCCCTTCATGCACTCCCCAACCCAGTCCCTCGCATTTCCCCTAACCACTATCGTACCATCCTCCATGTACCTTCCGAGGTAATTTCCGACGTTACCTTCAACCTCTATCCTTCCACCCTTCATTCCAAATCCCAAGCAGAATGCTTTGTTTCCGACTATCTTAAGGGTTCCCCTCCTATGTCTGTAGCCCAAGCCTGATACGCTACCGTAGTAATTCCTCAGATCGAGCCTGAGGGTGTCGTCTTCACCCATGGCATCGTGGTAAAGGCCGGATATGAAGCTTCCGAGCATACCTCCTTGAACGTAGTTCGGTAAAACTTCGTTGAACATCCTTTCAACGTCGCTTAGACTTAACCTGCACTCCTTGTAGATCTTCCTTCCGAAGTTGAATATATCCTCCATAAACTCGAACTTCCAAGTTGGGATATCTCTTATGAATTCTACGAATTCGTTTGCAATGTCATCCAAAATCGATTTGGTTCTTCTACTCCGATAAAACTCCTTTCTAATGCTCTTCTTGCTATCTACCTCTCCCAGCTTTAGTATACCGTACCTATCTATGAGATCCCTCAGACCCATCCGATTAACGTTGTGCGGGGATATATTTTATTGTTTAGCTGGATACGAAATCAGCCAAATCTATCGGCAACGGAGGTTATGGCAATTCTTGGGATATCCTCCTCCCTTTCAACCTCGATTATGTTTATGTTTCTGAGTTTCTTGAACTTCTCGAAGTTTCTCCTGAACTCCTCCAGACCCTTGACATCGGACTTTATCCATATCAGCGTAAGCCTGTACTTCAACCTTGCAAAGAATTCTATGACCTCGTTTATGTTGTAAAGCCCCGCATCGGTTATGAGTATGTAATCTGCATCACCAACCCTTTTAACGTATTCCTCAAGCTGCTTCACATGCAAAACGGTTCCGCCACCCTGATATATCTTGATAACCCTGTAAACTTCATCACCCCTCGTTGGAAGCAGCTCTATATTTCTGTTCGAGAAGTTTATGACCCCAACCCTTGCTCCGCTCTCAAGATAACTTTTCGCAATCGCAAATGCACCCAAAACTGCATAAGAAATCTTCTTGTCAGGATCCCTCATGCTTCCAGACGAATCTATTATTATCACGGCATCTGGCACGGCACTTTCATCGAATCCCTCGAAATCGTCGAAGGTGTACCTCTTGGCCAAACCGGGTATCAGCTTACCGTAGCTCTCGATCGGATTGTAAGAATCTATTCCATCCTCTATTTCAAAATCTTTGATTTCGGAAGGATACAACGATCCCGTTCTCTTCAAAGGCTTTATGTGGATCGTGTAGTTCATCGCCCTTGCCTTGTACCATTCGATCTCAGGCTCCTTAAATTCTCCCTTCAGCTCCTCAGCGATCCCTATAGATCTTTTGCTCTCCTCAGCCTCAACATCCTTCAAAAATTCCCTAACTATCCTTACATACTCATCCTTATCAACCTCTTTGGCTATATCTCTCAAGGCCCGCCTTATTTCCTCTTTTGAGAAATCTTCCAAATTGAACATTATGAACGGGACCGTCTGCTTATCCAAAACTTCTTCGATTATATCAGCAAATCTCCTAATGTTGTTCTTCAACCTGATTCTGCTCGTATCCAGAAAGTCGATCTCAAGAAGTTCCTTGAGCTTTTTCTTCAGAGTTCCGTCGAGCTTGTATTTTCCGAAATCCAATCCCGTAAGTTTATGAAATAGGGCTCGCATCAGGTGATCTATCCTCGTAACTGGCCTTATTTCTCTGTAAACCTTGGATACCTCATCCAACCCCTTGTTTACGACCAAATCCAAGTTTACGACGACATCGTCAAACAGATTTCTTATCATCTTCTTATTTGGCCTATCTCCAAGCCAGTGCAACTCCAAAATTATCGTTTTGGCATCGTAGGGATGTCTGACCCAATGGTTGAGTTCGTGATGAAAGAGACCAACTATAGCCTCATCGCTGAGCCTTTCAATTTGCCTCCTGCTGACGATTACCTTGTACTTTCGAGATGAGAAATCCAGATAGCTGTTTGGAACATCGGCAATCTCAAATCCTATGGGCGGATAGAACAGATCCTTTCTGGCTTTTTTGAACAGCTCTTCGATCATCTGCTAATTTCTTTTCGAACCTTTTTAAATTTTTCAAAACTACGTTTGGTGATCTACCGGTAATAGAAGTAGTAATCAACCTCCTTCTCGTTCCATCTCCCATCTTTCCAGTAGTATATCTTTCCGGCACCTCTGTAGCCGAAGGATGCTACTTTACCCATGATTTTGATAACTCCACCTCTCATGTCGTTTCCAACCGCCTTTCCGGCATCTCCCTTTATGAATATCTCACCACCGAACATCTCCTCACCGACACCGTATCCTGCATTTCCTTCAACAACTATCCTCCCACCTTCCATGCGCAATCCCAAAAAGCATCCGACGTTGCCCTTAATTACTATAATCCCTCCCTTCATCCTCTCTCCAACCCAGTTTCCGGCGTTACCTTCTACTACTATTTCTCCCCCTTCCATCTCGTATCCAAGCCTGTTTCCGACATCTCCAAATATCACGATTCTACCCTTTCTAAGCCGGTAACCTATGTAATTCAACCTCCTCTTAACTCTAAGCTCTATGCAAGATTTGGCCTTCAGAATTCCGCTTAAGACCCCAGAAATGAACGCTCCGTCAGCTTTGTCTATCAGGAAGTTCAACACCTTCTCATCCAAACTGACCTCTCTGCCGATCTCAACACCCAGCTCAAACCTGTCTTCGATCGAGTAACTTTCGATCTCTTTCATCAGTTTATTCAATCTCTTAAATATGTCCGGAATTTCCTTCTTAACATTCGGAATTTTCAATATGTCCGGATTCAATTCCAAAAGTCTTCTCATATCTCCCTCACAAGACTCTTAAAGAAGGGATGGTTTACATTTCTTGCGATCTCCCTAAGTCTCCTGTAATCACCGTTGATTATGCATCTGTAAGCTTCGATCTGGTAGTCTCTATGCTCCTCCCATCTCCTCTTAACATCTGCGATCATGTCCTTAACCGCATAAAGTTCATCACAGCAGTCCTTCTCCAAATCTCTTATCTCACCGATCTTCTTATAGTTTATCTCGCTCCTGTGCCATATCACGTAGGGCAGCAGTGCGATGACGTGCTCCAAGCTGACCTCCTCTTCTTCAATCCAAGCCAAGGCTTTGGAATACCTAAACAGGCTTATCTCAGCTCTATTCGAGATCGCGTAGAGATCGGAGCATATGAAGTTTGCATAGTGACATCCGTCGCACTTCGAAAAATCCTTCTTCAAGCTGAGCTGGCAGTAGACCTCCTGCCCCAGATAATCCAGAAACAGTTCGGCATCCTCAGAAACTTCAACCTTCTCGATCTCCCTATTCATCCTCTTCAGCTCATCGTCCCTCGGAATTTCGACGTTAAAGCCCTCCTGCCTCAACCTATCCTCAAGCTTATCCTTAAACTCCTCGGACTTCTCCCTTATGAACTTCAGGATCTCATCAACCTTTCCAGATTCGTTGTTCTCCCTTATGTAATCGATAAGTTTCTGGGTGATCTTCCTATCCCTAAGAACATCATCCCTAATTCCCCTTCTGATTATCCTCTTCCTTATCGGATGTATCCTTCCCGTCTCGATTGCTATATCGAACCTATCCAGAAGGGGTGGAATCATCTTCGTAGTCCCTAAATCGTGGTAGTTTACGGTTGCGAAGAAGGTCTTGTCCTCTTTGAACACTATAGTCTCTCCCCTATAGCTCCAGATGTTTCTGTCGATCTCATTCAGTATTATGTTCTGCTTTCCAGTTGGAAGTCTGTTTATCTCATCTATTATCAGGACAGGAGAGAAAACAGATATCTTCCACCTTACGACTTCCCTTCCCTCCTTCTCAAGTATCCCCAAATCGAGCGTGGCCTTCATCTTCTCTTCAGTCTGCTCTGGATGGCCGTGGATTGTTGAAGCTTGAACGAACTCCAAAGGCAGACCCTTCATTATGCTTGATATCCTTTCGCTCGATGTCGTCTTTCCACTGCCGTATTCTCCAAATATAAGCTCCCTTCCGTTTAATATGCAAGTGATTATCCCAAACAGAGCTACAGGCTCATACCTATTTTCCCCAACTTCAAACGTTTCATCTCCCAAGTAGAATCTATCCTTGATAAGCTCGTACAAACCTTTTATCTCTTCTCTCATCGAAGGGGAGTTGGTAAGCATCGTTAAAAAAGGTTAAGTCGCAACCTCCAAAAATCTCCTCTTAACCCAATCGACACCGAGCATCTTGATGAAGTATCCCGCTCTTGGCCCGTAGCTCTTACCCAAGATCGCCTTGTATATCGCCTGGAAAGCCTTGGCCGGCTTTAAGTTCAACTCATTCGCAACGCTGTAAACCAGATTGTGGATATCCTCGGGGGTTAGGCTATCGTTGAGCCTTTCCGCAAAAGCTCTGAGAAAACTCTTCTCATCCTCATTGAACATCGATGGATCAACCTTCTCGGCTATCTCAAATTTGAGCTTATCCGGAGCGAACTTCTCAAGCCAGTTCTTAGCGTATCTGATCCTCCTCTCGACATCTCTTCTCGCCTTCTCATCGATCTTGTAGCCAGTTCTCTCAAGGATCTCGAAGACCTTGTTCAGATCCCACTTTGCGATCTGTCCAACCACCACCAGATGCCTAAACGGTATATCCGAATACTCAACGTTTCCAACCAAAGAAAGTTCTACTGCCCTATCCTTCTTCTTTATTCCCTCCTCAAATTCATCCACGAGCTCAAGAAGATTTGCAGGATCGAAGTCTATGTGTTTCTTCGGCTTAACTCTGATTATGATGTATCGAACTATCTCAGGCGGAAGAACATCCAAAAACTCTCTAACCGGAATCACTATGCCCTTAGATGAACTCATGGCCCCCACTCCCTTAAGGTTTATCCATTCGTACGGAATCGGATAGGGAGGCTCTATTCCGAAGATCTCCCTCGCCAACCTCTTACCGGTGTCGTAGCTTCCTCCAGCTGCTGCGTGATCCTTGCCAAAGGGCTCGCACGTTATACCTAAGATCTTCCATCTCGCCGCCCAATCTACCCTCCATGTAAGCTTTCCCCCACCCCTATAGCTCGCTTTACCTTCATATCCGCACGCACATCTGTAGTAGATCCATTTATCGTCGAATCCCGTCACTTTGGCTGAATTTATCCTTCCACACTCCTTGCAGAGCGGCATGAATGGGTACCAGTCATCTTCGAGCTTCCTGCCAGTAACCTCTTCGATTATCCTTGCAATGTCGTCTCTGCGCTTTAACGATATTCTTATGGCTTCCTCATATCTCCCCTCCTTGTACATCTCGTCTGCCTTCTCCACCTTTACAGGAATTCCAAGAATCTCGAGCGATTCCAAGAAAGGCTCAAGGAAGTGATCAGCGTAATTCTTGTGACATCCCTCGGGATCCGGAATCTCACTCAGAGGCATGCCAACGTATTGCTCGTACTCTTCCGGCAAAAAGGGGTAGCGTTTTCGTAATGGGTCAAACGTATCCGCTATGTATATCATCTCCGCCTCTCCACCCTTATCGATCACGGCCCTTCTGACAGCATCGGCGGTGAGCATCTCCCTAAGATTGCCCAAATGGATGTGCCCAGAAGGGGTTATGCCGGTTGCAATCCTGTGCCTATTGCCCCTCTTTAGTAAGTCTTCTGCAATCACGTCAGCCCAATGAATTTCTTCCATCGCTTTAATGCGAGTGGTTGGTTTTAAAAGATTTTAGACATCGATTAACCTTGCTTAGAGAACACTTAAGATCGCTTCAACACTCGGTTCCACTTCAATTGGCTTTCCACAAGCCCTAAGCACGGCTTCAGGATCCTTAAGCAGGTGTCCAGTCGTTATGCATACTACGGTTTCATCCCTCTCGATTTCTCCATTCTCTGCCAATCTCCTCAAGCCAGCGATCGATGCTGCGGAGGCTGGTTCAACACCGATGCCTTCCATTGAAGCTAAATCCTTTTGAGCTTTCGTAATTTCCTCATCACTAACCTGCACAGCAGTTCCTTTGGATTCATATATAGCTCTCAAAGCCTTCCTAGCGTTGACGGGCTGACCGATTCTTATTGCGGTAGCTATCGTCTCAGGATTTAAAACCGGTTCAATATCTTCTTTTCCCTCTTTGACGGCTTTATAGATCGGATTTGCTCCCTCAGCCTGAACACCGATCATCTTTGGTAGAGAATCGATCAAGCCCAACTGCTTTAACTCTTTAAACCCTTTCCATATCGCAGATATGTTACCAGCGTTTCCGACTGGCAAGACAACCTTATCTGGAACGAATCCCAACTCATCGACTATTTCGTATGCGATAGTTTTCTGACCCTCTAGCCTGAATGGGTTGACGGAATTCAGCAGGTAAAAGCCTTGCATCGCACAGATCTTTCTAACCAAAGCGAGAGCCTGATCGAAGTTTCCCTTTATCCCGATGACCTTTGCACCGTGCATTAAAGCCTGAGCCACCTTACCCAAAGCGACCTTTCCAGCTGGCAAAAGCACATAGGCCTTCAATCCAGCCTTTGCCGCATACATGGCCATAGAAGCTGAAGTGTTACCTGTTGAAGCACAGGCTACAGCCTTCTTACCCAGTTCGATCGCCTTCGTAACTCCGACGGTCATACCCCTATCCTTAAAGGAGCCGGAAGGGTTCGCACCTTCATGCTTAACATAGACCTTGCACCCCACTTCCTTTCCAATCCTTTCGCATTCGTAAAGCGGTGTTCCCCCCTCTTTAAGCGATACGGGCTTTATCCTAACCGGCAGAAGACAACCGTACTTCCAAACCCTCAAATCCCTCCCATCGAGCTTGAAATCAACTTCAACATCTCTAAGTCTAACTTCCAGAAGTCCTCCACATTCGCAGGTGTAGACATCCTCTCTTTCGTATTCTCTCCCACATTCGATGCAGACCAAGGAGTATTCCATAACCGAACTACCGATACCGCCTTTTATAAAACCGTTGCTTACGTACGACATCTCAAGATAGAGTTTCATCGAGTATTAGGTCAGGCCAAATAAGAAGGCTCACAGATTTTTATACAGATCTAAACTACGTCACTTTATGAAAGTGGTTTTACTTGGCACTGGCGACTCAACTGGAACTCCGATCATCGGTTGTCATTGCAAAACTTGCGAGGATGCAAGAAAGAAGGGATGGGAAAGAAAGCGTTTCTCAGTTATGATTCAGAACAAGGGAAAAACACTACTCATCGATACTTCCCCAGACATGCGACGTCAGCTTTTGGATATGAATGTCGATAGGGTTGATGCTGTAATCTGGACCCATTGTCACTTCGACCACTTTGGCGGTTTTGGGAACTTCTACAGAGTTCAGAGTGACGTTAAGGTTTACACCCTGCCGGAGATTCACGATGATATCGGAAAGTTTATGGGATTCATGGATTACAAGCCCATAGACGTAGAATGCTATGAACCCTTCGAGCTTATAGGTTTGGAGATAACCCTCTTTGAGGTAAACCATCCTCCAGTTAAGAGCATCGGAGTTAAGATAGTCTGCGATGGTAATGTGGTTGTGATAAGTGGAGATACGAATATAAACATTCCCAAAAGGAGCTTAGATGTGATGATGAACCCCGATCTGTTCATAGTTGAAGCTTTGGCTCCGAAAGGAAGATTCAGAAAGCATATGAACGCTGAGGAGGCTTTAAGACTTGCAAAGAGGATAAACGCTAGAAAAACTATTCTCACGCATGTAGGCCACTTCTTTCCTCCGCACGACATAGCCGTTAAGTATTATCCAATCGGCCACGATTACCAGACTTTTGAGTTTAAGGAGGCAAAGCTCGATGCGTTCTTTGGGGATTGACATAGGCGGAGCAAATCTTAAGGTGGCAACGGCTGAAGGTGATTTCAAGCTAATCTACCTCCCTATTTGGAAGAAGCTGGGAGAGCTTGAAGGTACGTTGAGACAGATAAAAGAAGAATTCGATCCCGATAGAGTAGGGGTTGTGATGACTGCAGAGCTTTCCGATATCTTTCCTACAAAAGCCAGAGGAGTTCTGACTATTGCAGAGATCGTTCAGAAGGTATTTGATGATGTATACTATCTCGATTTGGATGGAGAACTTAGGAGATATGAGGACGTTTTGAGAAAACCCAAGATGTTTGCTGCGAACAACTGGATAGCCTCAGTGAGGTTTTTGCTTGAAGACAGTTGGAGGAATTTCATCTTTGCGGATATGGGATCCACAACGACCGATCTGATTCCGGTGACCGATAAGATTGAGGCTGGCAAAACCGACTATGAAAGGTTGAAAAGAGGGGAGTTGCTGTACTTCGGTGTTTTAAGAACTCCCGTATTTTACATCCTACCCAAATTCGATGTGCCACTTGCTTCCGAATTTTTTGCGATAGCTGGAGATGTTTTCGTCGTTACTGGAGATATAAAGCCAGAAGACTACACGTGCGAAACACCCGACAAAAGGGGTAAGGATGTTGAAAGTTGCATGAGAAGACTTGCAAGAACCGTCTGTTGCGATCTTGAAGATGTTGATAAGGAGTACATTAAGGCTATGGCTGAATCATTTAAGAATGCGATGATAGAAAGGTTGGTAAAAGGAATAGAGCAAATTCATGAGAAGTTTAAGCTTGATAAGGTTTTAGGATGCGGAATCGGTGAGTTCTTACTTAAGGAAGCAACAAAATTGGTAGGATTAAGGTACATCTCAATTAGGGAGAAGTATGGAGATGTATCGACCGTATTTCCATCCTACGCCATGGCTAAGCTCGTTGAATTTTAGAAGTTTTAAACGATTGGATCACATAAGCATAAGAATTTAAAAGTTAAGTGGGCTCGCCCGGATTCGAACCGGGGACCTTCGCCTCGTAAGGGCGACGTCATAACCCCTAGACCACGAGCCCCTAAGCTGGAGTATACATAG
>CAZBFC010000260.1:0-2597 GCA_964491095.1 uncultured archaeon
TACAACAAGATTGCTGCGAAAAAGGGCACAGTAAACACGAATACCCATTTAGTAACGGTTGCGTACACACTCCTAAGTTCATCATACTTTCCTTCGGATAACATTCTTGAAGCCACAGGAACATACATGTATCCAGCCGCACCTAAAAGTACGGGTAATAAACTCGCTAAGGACTGTGCGGCGCTATAAAGACCAACATCTTCGGTCGTTTTGAACATACCTACCATAATAGTGTCAGTCCACGTCATGATCATGCCAAGAACTATTGCAAGTAGCAGAGGCACAGAAAATTTTATGATTTTTCCAATTTCATGTAGCTCGAACTCCACATCTATATTTTTGAACAACAGAATCAACAAACATATAAAGGGAACTATAATAGACACATCGTAAGAAATTAGAACACCTACTAAAGATAGTTTTTTTAAATATACAACAATTAGGAGAACGAAAAATATAATATTTCGCATCAAATCTCCAAAAAATACCTTTATCTTTGGCATTTCAAAACCTCTAAACGTGGAAAGCATGATGCTCGAAACGACCGAGAAAGGTAAGGCTAACGAGAATATCTTCAAAGCAAAGCCAAGGTCAGCTTCATTAAAGATAATGGACAAAAAATCGGACATCTGAAATAACGCTAGGGCCATTAGAATTCCAGAGAACAAAGCCACAACTAGAGCTGATCCTACGATTTTACTAGCACTATCTCTATGGTACGCTATCTGTCTAGGAACGCCTTCTTCCATTCCAAGCAATGAAAGAACGAAGATCATTCCAAATATTACTGAAGCCAACGAATACGTTCCAAACTCAGAAACTGAAACAGACCGTGCTATCAAGAATTTTGACAGTGTTTTTAGGCCTAAACCAGCGATGGAACCAATAAAAACTACTCCCGTACCTTTCAAGATAACATAAGCCCTATTAGACATTAAAACACGTGTTTTCCTTTAACCGTTATAACGTTTGTGTAAGTTTAGAGGAGGGCGATAGGAGATGGAATTTTTGATGACGTTTGATGTTGAGAGTTTCTCTATAGCTCTTAACCGTTGTGATCCAACAATGGTCAAAAAAATAAACGAAATCCTACCCGATATAATGGATCTTTTGGCCACTTACGATGTTAGAGCAACGTTTTACTTTACTGGGGAGTTCGTGAGCTTAGATCCAAGTTCTGTGGATTTTGTAAGAGAACATGGTCATGAGATTGGCTGCCACGGTTACGATCACACCCCTGAGAGGGCGTTCGACATCATGAGCTACGAAGAACAGGTTCGGGAGCTTAAAAGGGCAAAGTCAGTAATTCCAAGTAGGGTAAAATCTTTTAGAGCTCCAATGCTTAGGATCAACGAACATACACCCAAGGCTCTTGAGAATATGGGATTTAAAAACGATAGTTCTGTATGCCCCCAAAGGTTCGACGGACCATTGACATTTGGCTCCAGAAGGAAGTTGAGATGGTTGATAGCTCCAAGAAGACCATACCATCCATCGAAGTCGTCAATGACAAGAAGGGGATGCTCCAAAATTCTCGAAGTACCGATTTCTGCAATTATATTTCCTTTCATAGGAACGACGATGAGGGTATCACCCCTACTATGTAAGATTTTAGAAAGATTATTATATATAGAAGCAAAAACGTTTAATAAACCTATAGTTTTTTTATTTCATCCAAACGAATGTGTTGAAGCCACTATTGTAGAGTCATACAGGAGGGGAAAGAACGTCATAGAACATGTTTTTGCCGATCTTTTTAGGCAGAGATTAAAGCTGAAAAACCTCGGGAGGGCAGCTCTGAACCTCCTGAAGGATGTCCTTAGTAATGCAAAAGATTATGGTTTTGAGTTCCTATCAATGGATGAATATAGGAGGAGATTCGATGGAAGTTTTTGAGCTTGAGAAGGATTCTGTTTGGGATAGGTGGTTGGAAGAATTCGATAACTCCACCTTTTACCATCAATTGATTTGGAGAGATGTAGTTCAAGAGATCTACGGATACGAACCTATATACCTCGTTGCGGAAGATGGTAACGGGAGAGGACTCTTACCCTTATTTCGTATCAGTAATATCTTTGGAAAAAGATTAATATCCGTGCCCTTCGCCCCATATGGTGGTGTATGCGCCAACGATGATAGAGTTAAGACTCTGCTAATTGAACGGGCTAAAGAGATGGCCAAAGGTTTAGATTATCTTGAGATAAGAGGTTTTGGTAAGGGAGATAACTTCTGCACATTCGTTCTGCATTTGAGGGATGAGGAAAAGATGTGGAAAGATCTTAGCAGAAAAGTCAGAAATTCCATAAGGAAGGCCGTTAGGTCAGGTTTATCGTTTGAGGTCAATCGAGATAGGTTGAAAGAGTTCTACTCCATTTATTTTAAAAACATGCATGAATTAGGTGTTCCAGCGCATCCTATCTCTTTCTTCGAAAGATTACTTATGCATAAATGTGTTAATCTCGCTTTGGTCGAGTTGGACGATGTCATTGTAGCAGGAGCGATAACGCTCGAACACAGAGATACGGTCATATCGGGTTGGGCGGGGTCGGATAAAAGATATCTTAAGTTTAGACCCAACAATCTCCTCTATTGGGAGT
>CAZBFC010000261.1:0-3168 GCA_964491095.1 uncultured archaeon
AGAGAGGATCTTTGCATAGGATGTAAGAACTGTATGGAAGCCTGTACGATCGGTGCGATATTTGAAAGAAGAAATGGTAAACCCGCTTTGTGTATTCACTGCGGGTACTGCGTAGATTATTGCCCGCATGGAGTTTTGGGATATGAGGAGGTGGAAGCTTGAAGGTTCTTAAGATCGATCTATCCAAATACAGGTATGAGATAGAAGATAGAAGGGATCTGTTCGAGGAGTGGATAGGTGGAACTGGAGTTGCTGTCCAACTTCTCAAGGAGGAGATGGATCTCAAAGCAGATCCTCTAAGCGAGGAGAACGTGATAGTTTTTGCCGTAGGCCCATTCACATCAGCCTATCCTTTAGCTTCGAAGACCGTTGCGATGTTTAAGAGTCCTCTAACCGGCAATTTGGGAGAAAGTCATGCAGGAGGTAGAACAGCCACAGCCATAGCGAACGCTGGCTACGGAGCTATAGTGATCAAGGGAAAGAGCAAGAAACCCGTCTACATAGTCGTTCACAACGATAAGGTCTACTTCAGAGATGCTCGAGTTATATGGGGAATCGCGGATTCGTTAATCGTCGGTAGAATCATTGCGGAAAGAGAAAGTGGTAGGGGAATCAGAACCGTGATGAGGATTGGAGGAGCCGGAGACAAGCTAGTCAGATACGCATGCGTTACAACCGAAACGTACAGACACTTCGGAAGGCTCGGACTTGGAGCCGTCTTCGGCTCCAAAAACCTGAAGGCTTTGGTTGTAATCGGAAGAGGAAGTAGGAAAGTTGTCGATAGACACAAGTATAAGGAAGTTTATGATAAAATACTGAGATTAGCTTTGGAATCTGATGCAATGAAGAAGTACCATCTAATTGGAACCGCCGTAAACGTAAACCCACTGAATAAGCTGGGAGCCTTACCAACGAAGAACCTCAAAACCACGAGGTTTGAGAAAGCAGAGGAGATAAGCGGTGAGGCCCTGGCCGAGTACAACTTGGGAAGGAGGATAGCATGTAGCCATTGCCCGATCGCCTGCATTCACATAGCAGCTTTGAGAATACCATACGAAACGGAACCCTACTTCTACAAGACGATAATGATCTCCTACGATTACGAACTGATCTATGCCCTAGGCTCGATGCTTGGAATTGGAAGCAGAGAAGGTCTGCTTAAGCTGATTCATAGGGTTGAGGTCTACGGATTGGATGCCATGAGTACTGGTGTTTGCTTAGCTTGGGCAACCGAAGCTTTAGAGAGGGGGTTGATAAGCGAAAAGGAGACACTTGTAAAGTTTAGCTTTGGCGATGTTGAAGGCTATCTGAAGGCTATAGACTACATAGTCGCACAGCCAAACGAGTTCTACAAGGTGCTTGCCCAAGGAGTCGAGAAGGCTGCTGAAGTTTACGGTGGAAAGGATTTTGCGTTGGCATTTGGAAAGAACGAGATGCCCGGCTATCATGTAGGCTATGCAACGCACATAGGTTATCTGATAGGACTGAGACACAGCCATCTGGACAATGCAGGCTATTCGTTGGATCAGAAACTTAAGGAGATTCCCCCACCCCAAGAGATCGTTGATAAGCTTGTGAAGGAGGAGGAATGGAGACAGGTTCTTTCAAGCTTGGTCGTGTGCTTCTTCGCAAGGGGTGTATATAAGCCAGAGATAGTTGCGGAAGCCTTCGAGCCTTTAGGTTATGAGATCAGTCCAGAAGAACTCAAGATGAAGGGCGAAAAGATCTACAGGGAAAAGTTGAAGCTTAAGATAAAGATGGGATTTGATCCCGACTCGTTGAGATTGCCGAAGAGGATATTCGAAACCGAATGCTTCCACGGAAAGCTGAGCGAGGATTACATAAGAGAGGCCATAAGGTACTGGAAGGAGAAGTACGTGCTCCCATTGGTCTAAATTTTTTAAATTCCCAAATATGCTTTTCTGATCTCTTCCGATTTTTCAAGCTCCTCACCGGTTCCTTCCATCTTTATCCTCCCTTCAGCCATCACGTAAGCGTAATCAGAGATTGCCAAGCTTAAATGGACGTTCTGTTCAACGAGTAACATCGTCAAACCGTCCTCCTTTAGCCTCTTTATCGTTTCAAATATCTCAAGTGTGAGCTTCGGAGATAGTCCCAAACTTGGCTCGTCCAATATCAGAATCTCGGGAACACTCATAAGCCCCCTAGCGATTGCGAGCATCTGTTGCTCTCCACCGCTGAGGGTTCCTGCCTTCTGGTTCATCCTCTCCTTAAGCCTCGGAAAGAGGTTGAATACGAACTCCAACTGTTCATCCTTCTTTTCTTCAGCCCTCTTCGTATATGCTCCCATCTCCAAGTTCTCCAAGACGGTCATATGCGGGAAAATCATCCTACCCTCCGGTACCATCACCAAGCCCTTCTCAACCCTCGCATGCGTTGGCATCTTTGTGATGTCCTCTCCGTAGAAGTGAACGCTACCCTTCCAAACCGGAACTATCCCCATAATCGCTCTGAGCAACGTCGTCTTTCCGACACCATTCGAGCCGATCACCGTAGTTAGCTCGCCCTTCTTAGCCCTAATCGAAACGCCCCAGAGAACCCTCACTTCACCGTATCCGCATTCCAAATCCCTAGTTTCAAGAACTATCATCGACTTCACCCCTTAGCAAGCTTTAAGACAAGCTCAGGATCGCCCAAATAAGCTTCTATAACCCTTGGATTGTTTGCAACCTCCTCAGGTTTCCCTTCAGCTATCTTCTCCCCGTAATCCAAAACTATGATCCTGTCCGAGATCCTCATTATCGCATGCATCAGATGCTCGATCATTAAGATCGTTACTCCGCTCTCTCTTATCTTCCTGATAACCTCGATCATCTCCATGACCTCTGCGGGGTTCAAACCGGCCAAAACCTCATCGAGCAAAAGTAGTTTTGGCTTCGAAGCCAAAGCCCTCGCAAGTTCAAGCCTCTTCTTTTCTGGAACGTTGAGCTTTCCAGCCAACAGATCAGCCTTATCGTAAAGTCCCACAAATTTTAGAACGTCCTCAGCAACCTTTTCAGCGGATTCCAGATCCAGATACTCTTTTCCAAAGCATGCACCGACCATCACGTTCTCCTTAACCGTTAGCTCGTTCAGTGGCTTAACGATCTGATGTGTCCTCGCGATTCCAAGCCTCGCAATCTTAAAAGGTGGCAATCCTGTTATGTC
>CAZBFC010000262.1:0-13197 GCA_964491095.1 uncultured archaeon
ACTTCTGCTCAAATCCTATGGTTTAATATAAGAGTTATTATAATATTTTAATTTAAATGATTAAGATTATTTAAAAAAACAAACATATATTTAACAAACCAAGTGATATAGCTCTATCAAATCCTCTCTGAATTTTAGGGGTTGATCTATATAGGCCGGATGTCCAGCATTCTTATATAATATTAGCCTAGCATTCAGCAAATCTGAAAGCTTCTTCATATCTTCAAATGGAACGATTTTGTCATTTTCTCCATAGACTATATACACTTTAACGTTCAGATCCTTGTAACATCTTATCAAATCCCCCTCGAGGCATCTAACTGGAGAGATCAAAAGTAAACCTTTTACAGGATTTCTCAAACTATATCTAACCGCTATGTACCCTCCAAGACTTGCGCCAACAAGTAATGGTACACTATCGCCAACAACATCCTTTACAACTTTAACATTTACATCAACGTCGTTCGTTTTTGGTTCACACTTGCTTTTCAGACCATAGGGCATGTCTATGGCAATAAATGGAATTCCTCTCTCCTCAAGATAGCTTAAAACGTTGATATCACGCCAAACATCGCTGGTGTATAGATAGCCATGCAGAAATACGATTGGATCCCTAACATCCTTACTTCGTATGATCCTGCACCTAAAATTTCCAAGTTCGATTATCTCTTCGATCATATTACTTTTTCTTGCCTCTTTTCTTTAGAAATGATGGAAGATGGATCATATACCTACCTTCCTCCTGCAACGCTATAACGATTCCATCTCTATTTAGGATGTTTTCAAGTCTAATTTCATACATACCCGGCGCTATGATTTTAACACTCTCGATATCCTCAAAATCGTCAAATTTAAATTCTTCAGATTTTTCAACAACTTCATTTTCTGGTTTAGATGTACACTCTGATTTATCCTCCCTTCGCTCGATACTTTCAGCTAATCGCTCTTTTGGAACATAAAGAAACTTGTTGTTACCGCATTCACACCCATTTAAAATCCTGTAATCCCCATCCGGATATATCTTACCACATTTTGTGCACTTATGGGGCATACCCACCACACCAACCGAATGCTATGACTTTGAGTTATGTTCTCATCCCCATACTGATATGAGAAGATTTTAGGGCTTTACAAGTGCTTTAATCAAATCATCCCGCTTCACAAGTGTCTTGAGCCTGTTCGCTGGTCCTATTACTGTAAGCCTTCCTTCCTTCTTTCCAAATAACTTGCTCAAAAAACCCCCAGATTTCTGTGGATATGTCTCAACTTCGATTCCAACGAAGTTCTCATGATCGATCTCAAGCATCGTAAGCTCGATAAGCTTAGCTTCCTCCTCAGGCGTTAATCCAGATTCAAGGACAACTATCGTTCCAGCTTTAACTTCGTCCAAGATCATTCTGAGCTTCTCCATCGACGACATCTTCTGTAACTTCTCTTTGGAAATTAAATTGAGCTGAACACCCTCCATAAGATCACCCAAACTTCTCAGCTATACACCTATAGAGCGTATCTATATTCAAACCCTTCAAAGCTGAGATGGGAACTACGGTATGCTGTGGAAATGCTGCTTTAATTCTAGCTGGTGAGGCATTTGGTAGATCGATCTTGTTTGCAACTATTATGAGAGGTAACTTTCTTGCTTCGATGTTTCCGACTATCGTTATGTTGACCTGCGTAAACGGATCCTCCGTCGCATCCATAACCAAAATTACACCATCCAAGTCGTCCAACCATTTTATTGCCTCTATAACACCCTCAGTAGCCTCCTTAGCCCTTCTCTTAGCCTCCTCCTCACTCAAACCGTATTTAAGAAAGTCATGGAAATCGATCTTCGTAGCCAAACCGGGTGTGTCGACGATATCGATCGTTACAGATTTTCCATCGACTTCTATCGTTACTCCCTCTCTAAGCCTAGCCCTTCTCGTTTCATGTGGGATCTCGCTAACAGGTCCCATTATATCTCCAACCCAATCCCTGAGAATCCTGTTTGCCAATGTTGTCTTACCCGCATTTGGAGGACCGTAAATTCCAATCTTCATTCGATTCTTTTTCCTTAAGAATCTTAAAATTAGGCTAAACTTCTTTTTAATCCTTAGTATTAGGCTCATGAGTTCACCTCTAATGTTCTATTCAATGTAGATAATTAAAACTTTTGCTCAAGCTATTTTTATAAAAATAATTTATTCAATTGTTATAGCTTCATTCGGACATACTTCAACGCAAGTCCCACATTCTGTGCATATATCTGCATCAACGTGAGCTACATCGTTGAGCTCTATCGCACCAACTGGACACTCGTCAACGCACTCCCCACAACCATCACATTTGTCCTCATCAACTACAGCTGGCATGGTCATAGATCACTGAGACATATAATAACGTTTTTGAGATCTATCGGTTCAAACTCCAAAAAGCAAAAATTCAATAAATGTTGTAATGACATTCTTAGGATGCCAGCGACGATAGTTGTGGGAGGATTTTGGGGAGATGAAGGGAAGGGAAAGATAATCGCACATCTGGCATATTCGGACAAGCCAGCGATAATCGCAAGAGGGGGAGTAGGGCCAAATGCGGGGCATACTGTTGAGATTGAAGGCAAGAAGTATGGAGTTAGAATGATCCCATCAGGCTTTATCTATAAGGATGCCAAGTTACTGATAGGTGCCGGTGTTTTGGTAGATCCTCGTGTCTTTTTGAAGGAAGTTGAACTTTTGGGTGTTGCAGATAGGGCAAGAGTCGATTACAGGTGTGCTATAATTGAAGAAAAACACATTCAAGCTGATAGAGGAGACGAACATCTCAGCAAGAAGATAGGAACTACCGGAACTGGCTGTGGACCGGCAAACGTAGATAGGGTTAAGAGAATAGCTAAGCAAGCTAAGGATGTTCCAGAGCTTGAACCTTTCCTTACAGACGTTCCACTTGAAATTAATACGGCATTGGACAACGATCAGTTTGTGCTCGTTGAAGGAACTCAAGGATTCGGCTTGAGCTTATACTACGGCACGTATCCATACGTTACTTCCAAGGATACGACAGCCTCATCCATAGCGGCTGATGTTGGGATAGGACCAACGAGGGTCGATGAGGTCATAGTGGTCTTCAAGGCTTTTCCGACGAGGGTTGGATCTGGACCCTTCCCGACCGAGATGCCGCAGGAGGAAGCTGAGAAGTTGGGAATCGTTGAATATGGAACCGTAACTGGCAGAAGGAGAAGGATTGGATACTGGGACGGAAAGATGGCAAGATATGCAGCAATGATTAACGGAGCAACTCAGGCGGCGATAACTGGCATAGATAAATTGGATAAGGATTGCTACGGGGTTACGGAATGGGAGAAGCTTACACCAAAGGCTAAAGAATTCATAGAGAAGGTTGAGGATGACATAAAGGTACCAGTAACGTTGATCTCCACCGGGCCTGAGGTACACCAGATAATCGATTTGAGGAAAGAGAAGCTCTAACTCTTAATTTTTTTAAATCTATCTTAAAAAACACTTATCGATTGTGAAGGCTCTTTAAAATGGCTAAGCCTAAAATTCAGAGAGAAGTTAGCAGAATCTATGCTCAGAGTTGCAGTCGGTTCAAAAAATCCTACAAAAGTTGAGGGGGTTAGGCTCGCATTTAAACAGTTCTTTGGTGAAGTAGAGGTTATACCAAAGTCGGTCGATTCCGGTGTACCCCCTCAGCCCTTCAATCACGATGTTGTTAGAGGGGCTATAAATCGAGCTATAAGGTCTTTTGACAACTGCGATTTCAGCGTTGGGGTTGAGGCTGGGTTGTTCAGCATAAAGGATACCATGACCGGCTATATGGATTTTCAAGTGGCCGCAATTTACAATGGCAAGAGGTTTACGATTGGATTCGGCCCAGGCTTTGAATTTCCACCATGCGTTGTTAAAGAGGCTTTGAAGGGAAGAGAGGTTGGAGATGTGATGGAAGAGCTTACCGGCATAGAGAATATAGGTGAGAGAATTGGTGCAATCCATTACCTTACGAAGGGTGTCATTTCGAGGGTTGAGCTTACAAGAATAGCAGTTACAATGGCTCTGATTCCCTGGATAAACAAGGAGCTTTACGATTTGGGATAGCCACCAAAAGCTCAAGAGACCTGAGAACACCGGAGTATTATGTACTACATAAAACCCTTTGACCCTTGGAAGTCTAAACTCTGCACATGCCCTCCAAAATACTCCCTTAATCCCTACACCGGCTGTGCCCATAACTGCATTTACTGTTACGCAACCTACATCCCCAAATTCCATCATCTAAGACTTAAGAAAGATCTTTTCAGAAAACTTGAAAAAGATCTACAAGAGCTTCCATCAAATGCTCTGATTTCGATGTCGAACAGTAGCGATCCTTATCCTCCAATTGAGAGATCACTCGAAATTACGAGGAAATGCCTTAAAATCATGAAGGATTACGATATCAGATTGTTGGTCGTCACCAAAAGTGACATCGTTGCAAGAGACGTCGATCTGCTTTCTGAGATGAGATGTGCTGTAAGCATAACTGTGACGTGTCTATCCGATTCCTTAGCATCGAAGATAGAACCCAACGCTCCCAAACCTGAGAAAAGGATCGAAGCTCTAAGAATGCTCAAGGATGCAGGAATTCCGATAATTTTACGATTGGATCCTGTAATTCCATATCTAACAGAGAACGAAGCTTTAAAAGTCTTAGAAGTTTGTGATTTTGTTGATCATGTCGTCACTTCGACGCTAAAGCTCAGAAGGGATATCCTGGCAAGATTTGAGCGAGTGTTTCCAGAGCTTGCAGATATGTACAAGCGAATATACACAGAGAAGGTTGGAAAAAGCTATTACTACATGTCAAGAGAGTTAAGACTGAAGTTGTTAGGTCCGATAATTGAAAAATGTGAAGAGTTGGGCATAAGCTACGCATTTTGCAGAGAGGGATTCAAGTTTAAAGCTGAAAGTTGTGACGGTAGTCACCTGATATAGAGAAGAGTCCACCAGATGAATATGATCGGCACGATTACAGCCGGAAAGATGAGCAGATTCAAGATCAATGCTAGGACGATGAAATTCATTAGCATACGAAGGATCAAGGCATACAATATCAAAATCAAGCCTGCAAATGCCCAAATTACCAACACCTCTTTGATCTTAGATCTCACAACTTTTAACGATTTGATAATACCTCTAGCTGGATTTAATTCGTCTATCACAACCGCAAACGGTGCAAACGTAAACGCTATCGCTAAAACCGTTAGATAGATCGAAGATATGGCTAAAATCGTCATATCTCTGTTAAGCAATCCGATGATGGCTGGGATCATTGAAAATGCAACTATCAGCAGGATTACAAACATCGAAGAAGTAGCACGGAATGCAAATTTGAAGGCCTTACCTAAATCCATCTTGCCGTTGATCGCATCGTAGCAAGCCTTGATCTCGGCGGAGATGAAGTAACCCTCAAGGATCAAATCTACTACCACTGCAACCGCTATGATGTTCACAAAATCTTTGAAATGTTTAGCGAGTTCCAAAGCTGAGAATGTTTTGAGTTCGAGCATCATGGAGAGAACCAAGATCGTTAGGACTCCATATCTTAAGAACTGGTGGATTATGAAGGGAACAGATAAGTTAGGATTTCTCAACCAAATTTTAACACCCTCCTTAAGCATCGGTTTAATTTCAACCTAATGGATAATAAAATATACATCTTCAGCGTACACTAAAATATGGCAAGAATTGGGGCAGTTGGCGAGCTTTTTGGAACCGACGGTGTCAGAGGGATCGCAAATGAAGAGCTAACTGTCGAGATGGCTTTGAATTTGGGTAGGGTTATGGGAACTCTGAGACGGGGAAGGATCGCCGTTGCCATGGACACACGCCTTTCAAGCCCGATGCTTAAGAGTGCGGTTATAGCCGGTCTAACTTCTGTTGGAGCCGATGTTGTAGATTTGGGAATTGCTCCAACTCCAGCCCTTCAGTACTACATCAAATGCAAAAGGGAGGTTAAAGGTGGAATTGCAGTAACTGCAAGTCACAATCCGAAAGAGTACAATGGAATAAAGTTCATTCAGGAAGATGGTAGAGAGTTTACGAGGGATATGGATGAAGAGAGTGAAAGGATATACAAGAGCAAAGCGTTCAGGCTAGCAAGATGGGATGAGGTTGGGCAGGTTTACTACGATGAGTACAAGAGGCTGTACTTCGATGGAATTCTCAGCAAGGTCGATGTCGATGCGATCGCAAGCAAAAGGTTTAAGGTTGTAATAGACTGCGGAAACGGGGCAGCATGTATGACCTCCCCGCAACTGCTCAAAGAACTCGGCTGTGAAGTCATATCGATAAACTCCCATCCAGATGGAAGATTTCCAGCAAGAAACCCAGAGCCAGTCGAGGAAAATCTGAGCATGCTTAAGAAGGTCGTTAAAGAAACCAAGGCCGATCTGGGAATAGCTCATGACGGTGATGCCGACAGGGCTACATTCGTCGATGAGAAGGGGAGATTCATAAGCGAGGATGTGATCTTAGCCCTGATGGCCAAGTACTACGTTGAAAAGAACGGTGGAGGTAAGGTAGTAACGCCCGTCTCCTCTTCAAGATGTGTTGAGGATATTGTCAGAGAGGCTGGAGGGGAGATAGTCTACACTCCAGTCGGATCCCCAGTTGTGGCTGAAACCATGCTCAAGGTAAATGCTGTGTTCGGAGGAGAAGGAAATGGCGGACTGATATTTCCAGAGCATCTGCTTGCGAGAGATGGTGCCATGAGCTTTTCAAGAATTCTCGAGCTGATGGCTCTGGAAAACAAGCCAATCTCTGAGCTTGTCAAGGATATTCCGAAGTACCATATGATAAAGACGAAGGTACCCTGTAAGGATAAGTTAAAGCTTTTGGAAGGTCTAAAGAACGAATTTCCAGAAGCCAACTTCACGGATGGAGCAAGAATAGATTACGAGGATGGATGGCTTCTGATAAGACCTTCCGGCACCGAACCGATAGTTAGAATATTTGCGGAGGCCAAGACGAAGAGGAGGGCCAACGAACTCCTGGAAATGGGGATGCGGGTTGTTAAGAAAATTTTAGGCTGATTTTTTAATACCTCTTTCCCAAAAGAAGGAGCAGAATTTCCAGAGTTAAAGCGATCGGAAGACTCAGAAGTGCTATAAATTTAAACATCTCAATCAGGAACGGAAATTTCAAGCTTCCTAAGTATTCGACAGTTATTTTACCAAGTATGTCAAACGTTGCCCAACCGACCATTCCAACAAAAAATAATATCACTCCAAAGACTATCGGTCTCATCAGTAAAATGTTTTTTAGATGTCAGGTAATTTAAGCGTTTCTTTAGGATAACGCTTTTATTCTCCGACATTGAACAAGTTTGGGATGATGAATCAGGCAGGATCTGAGCACAAGCGATGAGGATGGCCGTACTCTCTGATAACGATGTTCAATTGTCAGAGCCTAAGACTATCATCATCGTTTCCTCAGCCGAGAACCGATTCATCATCCAAACGATTTAATTTGGTAGAACAATTATCGTTTATGCTATGCATAGTCGTTTCATCAAAGCTTGAGAATCAAGTTAGAGTTGGTTTGGAAATAAGGGAGAGGGTCGAATCCCTACTAGGAATCAAAACCATTTTTACAACCGAATGTGAAGATTTTGAAATCGACGATGGAGCCATCATCATTCCAGCAACCGGTGGAACCGAGAGGATCATTGAAAGCATAATCGAATCCACGGATAAGCCTATAATGCTCTGGGCTTTGCCTTACAACAACTCCCTTCCATCAGCTTTGGAAGTTTACTCTGTTTATAAGCACAGAATTAAGTTGATATATTCCCCGATAAACTATGAGGTTTTGAACGAAGTTGGGAAGTTTATGGGAATATGTAAACTCTTAAATTCGAATCTCAGGCTTGGAGTAATCGGTGGTATTTCTGAGTGGATCTTGGCTTCAAACAGGCAAGATGCTAGAGATTTGGGTATAGAGATCATCGACATCGAATTGGATGAAGTTCTTCGTTATGGAAAAGAGCCAGATCAGATCTACAAAGCCTTAAAGGAAATCGTAGCTGAACACAATCTTTCAGCTTTGACTATCAAATGCTTTGACCTTCTCAAGCATGATACGACAGCCTGTCTGGCAATAGCCAAACTTAACGATGAGGGGATAGTTGCTGGCTGTGAAGGAGATATCGGAGCAGTTTTAACTATGATGATCGTGAGTGGAATAACTGGAAAGCCGTGCTGGATGGCCAACGTATGTAGAATCGGAAAAACCGTAACCTTAGCCCACTGCACTGTACCTTCGACTCTGACTGAAAGCTACGAGCTTACCACACATGCTGAATCTGGAAAAGGAACGGCTATAAGGGGAAGACTTCGCAAGGATATAGTTACCATTGCCCGTTACGGTAAGAAAAAGATGCTTTTGGCTTTAGGTAGGATCGTCCGAAATCTAAGAGAAGAAAATCTGTGCAGGACGCAGGTTGAGGTAGAGTTGCTCTGTGATGTTGGTGAACTCATTGAAAATGCCTTGGGTAACCATCTGGTTCTTGCTTACGGGGATATAAGAAGGGATGTAGCCGATTTCTGCAAATTCAAGGGAATTGAAGTTATCCACCTCTCTTCATCCTGACCTCCGCAAACTTCTCCAGTGCACGAGAACCAAAGTAAAAATAATTCAAATACACCCATGCAAAGATGTCATGCGAAAAAAATAATGATCTTCTGTGCCTATCTAAAACTTGAACAGGCTCATAGGGTGCCACCATGTTGGCAATCGGTAAATTCTCTTTACTAATCGGAGCTAAGCTCTTCAGCTTTTTTCATGCGCTGAATGTCATACCATTCATCAGCGCTAGAGATGAGATAAATATTACAACTCCCATAAACGCATAGAGGTTTTTATCGTTCTGATTCTCCGCTACTTTTAGCGGAGAATCTTGGGATCTATTGACGGATTTTTGGGAGGACGGAGGAATTTTTTAACTTAGCTCCGTCCTTTCGGACTAGATCTGCTACCCCTAAGCAGAGCTCATTTAAAATTTAGCCATTAAAGATTCTGATGTTGCAAAAAGTGTTACAAATGTTACATCGTACATTTCTACCCACAACTACAGTAAACCAAAACGCAAATCATAAGATCATCCTACCCAGCCAGCTTAAATTTTGAAGGTCTATGTTAAAGCTTTTATTATAGGTTTATCGGTAAAAACCTCAGTCCGTACAGGCTTCATCACAATTCAGAAGCGGATCAGTTCATCATCGGCTAAGAAATAATCGTATCACCACGCTTAAAACTTATGATTAAAAAAAGCCTCAGACCGGCGAGCTGTCATCATGTTTCAGTTCCCACTCTATTCATCATCGGCAATCCTCAGAACTCAGCCAGTTCATCATCTTAAGGTTAACACCCAAATACTTTTAAAGTTTCCCCAAGAAAGCTTTTTATTGGTGTGGCCTGAGTAGATACCATGGAAAAGACAATCAAGCAGGTTTCGGTTTTTGTTGAAAACAAACCTGGAAGGCTTGCAAGTGTTACGGAGGTTTTATATAAAGCTGGAGTAAATTTGAGAGCGTTTACGATCGCTGAAGCCGGAGATTTCGGAATTATCAGGATGGTCGTAGATAAGACCGAAGAGGCATATAGAGCTTTAAAGGATGCTGGATTTACCGTTACCCTTACGGATGTTTTGGGTGTTGAGGTAAAGGATGAGCCCGGCGGACTTTACAAGATAGCAAAAGCTTTGGGAGATGCGAACATAAATATAGAGTACGTTTACGCGTTCACGTTTGGCGGAGATAGGGCTCTTATAATCCTTAGGGTTGATAACACCGAAAAGGCGATTGAAGTTCTGGAGAAGGAGGGTGTTCTGTTTAAAGGCGAGATCCCGTAATGAGATGCCCAAACTGCTTCGCTGAACTCAGCAGTCCTACCGCTTACTGCCTGTACTGTGGCAGTAAGAACGCGATCGGTGGTGGACTGTTTGTAGCTGGGAATAGAGTTTACCTATTTTTTATCGGAAAGCATGCTGAAGAAACGCTATCGTTCAAGCTGTATGATGAGGAAGAGTCCATAAGAAACACGTTCGAAATCATCGCAGAGAGGATCCATGAGAGAAGAGTTGATGAGATCTATGTATCTGGAATTAGCGACGAGTTTATTGAGAAAGCTTCTGAAATGCTTAGAAGAACTGTTTTATCTCCTGTTTCGATCTACGTTACAGATACGTTTCAGTCGGCCGAAGAATTCTTCAAGCATTTGATAGAGCATCTCAGAACAGTTAAAGAACTTAAGAAAGTTGATATAAAGCCGGAAGATAAGATTCATGGAGCGCATTCCACTATAATCGGTGGTAGAGAGGGTTTGAAGTTCATTCACAAGATCGCATCTTCCGAATACGTTAAGAAGATAGTTCCCGGTGTTATCGAAGCTAAAGGCTCTGCAGTTGGAGGTGGGGTTAGGTTTAAGCTTACTAGGTGTGATGACAGGGGTAACATAAGGGGGTTGCTGATAGACGGAGCCACAGTTCAGGAGATTCATATCGTAACTACAGCGAGGAACAAGGAGGAGGGAGAGGTTATTTTGAAAATTCTGAGAGGTTTGCTTGAAGATCAATAATTACATAGCCTTCACACTCCTACTCCTTATTTAATTCAGTAGAACCTCTCAGTTTCCCTTTTAGTAATCGGTGAGTTACCCTTAAACACAAGAACTATCTACAACTGTTAATGCTAAAGGAGAAGCTGATAAAGAAATACGAGGCTGAGCTATCTGAAAAAGAGATAGAGAAAGCAAAAAAGAACGATCATGCAAGGAGAAAGCCTAGACCTTGTGGGTTCACCGTTCACATCGCAAAAGGTTGCAATGGGGGATGTCTATACTGCTACGTAAACACTCCTCCAAAGCTTGTAGATCTAAGTCCAAAGGCTTTAGTTTATTCACTCTTGCTCAATCCATTGTTTGAACCAGGAAAAAGCTTCGTTGCAGTTGGAGCCATCTGTGAACCCTTAGATTTTCCAGAGTACACCAAGGAATTTCTGGAGGAGATACTAAAGTTCGGCAATCCTGTCCAGATTTCAACTAAAGAAGTAAACTACGATCTTGCCGATGTTTTGAAGAAAGTAGATGCACTTATTTCAATGTGCATACCCTTCGATGACATCTGCAAGAAATTTGAGCCTAAGAGACCACATCCCTCAGAGAGGCTCGAATTTTGCAGGGAGATCGGTGGAGGGATTTTTCTAAGACCGATTTTACCGATGATCGATTTGGAGACGTACAAGAAGGGTATCGATAGGATCGCAGAGTTCACAGATAGGATAATTCTAGGAAATCTTAGACTAACTAATGATGTTAAGAAAAAGCTCGGAATAGACAATCTATCCAAGAAGTATTACGAAAGAAAGAGAATATTGGAAGATTATGCGAAAAACGAGCTTGGATTGATAGTATTTAGATCGGCATGTTGCTCAAACGCTTACAAGCATGAAGTTCCTTGTTGGAACAGGTGTTGGGAAAAGGGATTCTGTGCAAGATGTCCAAACAAATGTTGGCTTAAGATTTCTTCTTCCTTCTAATTACGACGATGTCTCCAAGCGTTGGGGTAAGATCTATCTTCCTGGTCTCAATCTTCACATCCTCAACCCTCTCCCTTAGCTTGATATCGAAGACTCTCTCCAATTTTTCGATGACCTCTGGCTCAGGTGTTATCTCAGCGTTCTCGATCTTTCTGATTAGGGAAACTTTTTCCTGAATCTTCTTTGCCAGATCTTCTTGGCTCCATCCCCTCTTTTCTCTTTCCCTTCTGATTATTATGTGGAAGTTCTCAACCAACTCTTCACCCAGATCTATCGAAAGGTCTTTTGGCCTAGTTGCCGGCTTTGATATGACTGGCCTTGGAACGAAAGTCTTCTTTTGAGGAACTTTGGGCTTTTCAATACCATAGTTCTTACAATCCTCGCATACTGTCATTTCAGAACCTTCAACAAGGATTTTAAAGCCTCTACCTTTAATCGGCCTTCCACAGATCTCACATTCCATGATTTACACCTATCGATTCTGTAATTCACGAAAATATTTAAAGGTTGAGTAAAACGATCCAATAAGTACTTATAGTTGATTGAATATATAATTAATTGGAGGTTCTGAAGTGGGCGGAGAGGACATTCCAAAGGAAGACGTCACTGTAGAATCTCTGGATTATTCGTACTTACTTGATAGACTCAAGAGATTGGAGGAAGAATACGTCAGACTCAAGAGGATTGAGGAGGAGTATTACAAGCTTAAAGAGCTTTATCGTAGGCTTGAGGATGAAAAGAGATTCGTTGAATCTGAAAGGATTAGATTTGAGAGAGAGGTTAGAAGGCTTAGGAGTGAAATAGAGAGGTTAAGATCACCTCCACTCATAGTTGGTGTTATTTCGGATGTTCTCGACAATGGAAGGGTTGTTGTTAAAAGTTCAACCGGTCCAAAGTTTGTTGTTTACGCTTCTCACTATATCGATCCAAAGGAGCTTAAGCCCGGTGTCAGAGTTGCGTTAAATCAGCAGACTTTAGCCGTTGTTAGTGTCCTTCCTCCATCCAAGGATCCTATGGTCTACGCATTTGAAGTTGAAGAGAGACCAAACGTTACGTACAACGACATCGGTGGCTTGGACAGGCAAATCGAAGAGATAAGAGAAGCTATAGAGCTTCCATTACTGAAACCCCATCTGTTTGAGGAGGTTGGCATAGAACCGCCCAAAGGTGTCCTGCTATACGGTCCACCCGGCACAGGAAAGACCTTACTTGCCAAAGCTGTAGCTCACCATACGAATGCAACGTTTATCAGAGTCGTTGGCAGTGAATTCGTCCAAAAGTACATAGGTGAGGGTGCAAGACTCGTAAGGGAGGTATTTGAACTCGCAAAGGAGAAGGCACCTTCGATAATATTCATAGATGAATTAGATGCAATCGCAGCGAGAAGAACGGCAAGTGATACCAGTGGAGATAGAGAGGTTCAGAGAACATTGATGCAACTTCTTGCCGAAATGGATGGCTTCGATCCAAGGGGAGATGTTAAGATCATCGGTGCCACGAACAGAATAGACATCTTGGATCCGGCCATACTCAGACCTGGTAGATTCGATAGAATAATCGAAGTTCCACTGCCAAATTACGAAGGCAGAATTCAGATATTCAAGATACACACTAGAAAGATGAAGCTT
>CAZBFC010000263.1:0-16436 GCA_964491095.1 uncultured archaeon
ACGATCAACGGTCCAGAGATCATGAGCAAGTTCTATGGAGAATCGGAGCAGAGGTTGAGAGAAATATTCGAAGAAGCTAAGGAGAATGCTCCATCGATAATATTCATCGATGAAATAGATGCAATTGCTCCAAGAAGAGACGAAGTTACAGGAGAAGTTGAGAGGAGAGTTGTGGCTCAACTGCTTGCATTGATGGACGGTCTTGAGGAAAGGGGTCAAGTGATAGTCATCGGAGCTACGAACAGAATAGATGCCATCGATCCAGCTTTGAGAAGGCCGGGAAGATTCGACAGAGAGATCGAAATCGGAGTTCCAGATAGGGAGGGTAGATTCGAAATCCTTCAGATTCACACAAGGAACATGCCTTTAGAGCCAGAATACGATAGAGAATTCGTATTGGAAGCTCTGAGAAACTTGCATAAGACGTACAGTGAGGACAACAACAAGGAGATCCTTGAGAAGTTGGAGATGGCCTACGATGAAGTTAAGGATGCTGAGAAGAAGGATGAGATCAAGAGGATCGTTGAGAGAATTTTACCACCAGAGGTTCTTGCAGAGCTTGAGAGGGAGATAATCAAAGCTATGCTGAAGTATTTAGCAGATCAGACTCATGGATTCGTCGGAGCTGACATCGAAGCTCTGTGCAAGGAGGCTGCGATGAAGGCTTTGAGGAGGTATCTGCCGCAGATCGACCTAAACAGCGATGAGATTCCAATCGAAGTTCTTGAGTCGATTAAGGTTACGATGGACGACTTTAAGGAGGCTTTGAAGGAGATCGAGCCTTCAGCGATGAGAGAAGTGTTGGTGGAAGTGCCGAAGGTAACTTGGGATGATGTCGGAGGACTTGAGGATGTAAAGAAGGAGATCATCGAAGCCGTTGAGTGGCCGTTGAAGTATCCAGAGAAGTTCAAGAAGTTCGGAATCAAACCACCGAAGGGAGTGCTGTTGTACGGTCCACCCGGCACTGGTAAAACTCTAATCGCTAAGGCCGTTGCCAACGAAGCTCAGGCTAACTTCATAAGCGTGAAAGGACCAGAACTGCTAAACAAGTGGCTTGGAGAGAGCGAAAGGGCAATCAGAAAGATATTCAAGAAGGCGAGACAGGTCGCTCCATGTATAATATTCTTCGATGAGATAGATGCAATTGCACAGATGAGAGGACTTGATGAGGGCAATAGGGCTGTTGAAAGAGTTGTCAATCAGTTGCTAACGGAGATGGATGGACTCGAAGAGCTTGAGGGTGTCATCGTCATAGGAGCAACGAACAGACCTGACATATTGGACCCAGCCTTGCTTAGACCAGGTAGATTCGACAGACTTGTATACGTCAGACCACCTGACAAGAAGAGCAGACTTGCGATCTTCAAGATCCATACGAGGAACATGCCCTTGGCCGATGATGTCGACTTGGAGGAACTTGCAGAACTTACGGAAGGTTACGTCGGAGCTGATATCGAAGCCATATGCAGAGAGGCAGTCATGTTGGCTTTGAGAGAGAACATAAACGCTGAGAAGGTAGAGATGAGGCATTTCCTTGAAGCGTTGAAGAAGATCAAGCCAAGTGTAAATGAAACTATGCTTAGCTTCTATGAGAGATTCGAAGAGAAGGCAAAGAAGGAAAGGGCAAAGGTATCTGCTAGGACTTTCATAGGATATGGTTAAATTTTAAATATTTTTATTTGCTAAACATCCTTTGGTGGTCGCTATGATCACAGCAAGGTCTCTAGCAAAAAAAACCGTGACATTATCCGATGGAACCGTTGTTGGTCAGCTTTATAATATAATGGTGGATTTAAAGTCTGGAACTCTTTTGAATTTACTCGTAAAACCAGTTAGGGAGATACCGGGACTAAAGATGGAAGATGGACTGTATGTAATTCCATTTGAAAGTGTTAAAGCGATAAGCGATTACATAGTCATCGATAAGAGGAAGATCAAATGAGAAGATACATCTTTCCACCATTAGTTTTTCCATTCTTTCTTCTGCTCGTAATATTACCATTTTTTGTATTACTCTTTGTCCTCACAACTCCTACCGTTTTTCAGATCGTGTTTGGATTGAGCTATGTTGACGCACTCACGGTGTTCACATTAATAATTCTAGGTAGTTTTATAAATATACCAGTATACGAAAAGGAAGGGAAAGTCATCGTGAGTCGATACAGCTTCTTCGGGATAATATACTATACGATCACGGAAAGACAAAGAATCGTGATAGCTGTGAACTTGGGTGGATGCATTTTACCTTCGATCCTAGCGATAAAGCTTTTGACGGAGGTTCCATTTATCCCATGGTTTATAACGTTTCTAATCTGCTCAACGTTAATATACTTTTACGCAAAGCCTGTTCCTGGATTGGGAATAGCAGTTCCGATGTTTATCCCTCCACTACTTTCGGCATTTATTAGCTATATAGTTATCTCAGCATTTAACTTACCACTTTGGATCCTTCCAAAGATGGCATTCTCTGCTGGTGTTCTTTCAGCCCTATTTGGTGCTGACATCCTTCATTTAAAGGATATCGAAAAGATCGGTAGTGGAGTAGTTAGCATAGGTGGTGCTGGAACGTTTGATGGAATATTTTTAACAGGAGTGTTTGCCGTAGTATTCTCACTGTTACTACTTTAAATACGATTCAAAGACCTCATTTACAATCTTCTCAAGTTTCTTTCTCATCCTTTGCTCGGGTAGACAGTTCCTGCATACTGGAATTGATTCAAAGTATTCCTTATGTAGCGTTTTTCTTCTTACAACGGTATATCTAACACAGTCAAGACATATGGATGCTTTACACATGCTACAAAATCTAACTTCTTCATCACTAAGCTCTCTTCCACAGCTTGAACATCTCATAAACTGAAGTTATACTTAAGACCTTAAAAACATCTATTGTTGGTATGATCGAACTTTCACCGCTTTACGCTCGAATTTTAATTGGAGTTGGTATAAAAACCATAGGATACATATTGATAGCAGCTGGAATATTCCTAAGTTTAAGAGATAAAAATTTAGCTCTTCAAATCGTTTACTTGGGAGTTGGATTGGTTTTAGTTGGCTGGATGATGATAATCCGAACACTGCATATGGCCAAATTATTAAAAATTCCAAGGAGAACCAAAATTCCATCTCCAAAGAAGAGAACAAAAGTCGTAGCTACTTTGAAATGCGGGGGTATAATCTCAGAAGGGGAGAATATAACTATAAGCGGGAGAGTTCAGTATTACGATGAACATAAGAAGATCTGGAGACCTGTAAGCGGGTACATAAAGATAGTGCTAGATGAAAGAGATCTCGGAAAGATCCATGCCAACAACAGCTTCAACTTTACACTTCCAGCCGTTGAAAGGGGGAAACATAAAGTTGAAATTAGATTTATAGGCAACGATGAGTTTGAATCAAGTTACAGAACTTTAAGATTCCAAGTCGTCGACAGGGATGAAAAGATTAAACTTACTATGATGATTAGACTTGCATATGGCATACTCCTTCTCTTCGTTCTGGGATGTGTAATATTTTTATTGATGTGTATAAAGCTTAAAAGCGGACCCGGCGGGATTTGAACCCGCGACCTTGGGCTTAGGAGGCTGTTTAGAGCAGAGAAAATCGGAAATACTTGATTATTATTCGGTTAAAAGGGATTTTGAGCAATGGCTTAAAAGAAGAGTGAGTAAAACCCATGCTGAGAAATTATTGTACTACTTGGATAAATATCTCGTTGAACCCATTAAAAGCCCAAAAGATATGGAACAGCTAATTAGTAAGGTTAAAGGTGGACGAAGACACTTTTGTATGGGTGTTAGGAACCTTCTGAAGTTTTATGAGGAGCATGAGCTTATGGATGTTGAGATTATTGAAAAATACAGAAAAATCGTAAAGATTCCGCAAACCGGAGTCGATACTTACGTTCCGAGTGATGAAGAAATTATCAATGCCTACAAAAAGGCAAAAGACGAGCGATACAAGCTCTTGTTTAAACTGTTAGCGGTGTCGGGCTTGCGTTTGTGTGAAGGTGTATGGTTGCTTAGTAATTTCGATAAGAGAAGGCTTATGGTCAACAGAAAAATCGCAAAATACCCGTTAAATCTCGATAGACGAACAAAAAGAGCACATTTTGCTTATATGCCTTTAAGTGTTGCTGAAGAGCTTAAAAAGATTAGACTTAGTTTTGCAAACGCTCAGAGCTATTTAGCAAAAAAGATGGGTTTACCAGCTAAATACATTCGAAAATGGCACTATAACTTCCTGATTTTAAACGGAGTGCCTGAGAGCGTTGCGGACTTTATACAAGGTCGTTCGCCTATAAGCGTCGGATCAATGCATTACTTAGCTAAAGTTAAACAGTCTGACGAATGGTATGCTAAAGTTGCTGATAAGCTTGTAGAACTTTTCCATTAAATTTTTTAATTTACGACGCCTACCCCTGAGCTCCGTTATAACTTCTGGACACTTATGTTATAATTTTGCCCTGATTGCGGACATTAAAACTGTCTGAAAATTAGTTAATCATTTTCTATGGGTTAAATCGTTTAATTCGATACTTTGCACTGTCTTTTACGCGAAAACGATTTATATTGCTAATATCTTCAGTTTAATATATGAAGCACGAAATAAGAAAGATTACCAAACTCGGAAACAGCATAGTCATTACCGTTCCAGCTAGGATTGTAAAGAAGTTCGGATTGAAAGAAGGAGACTATGTCGCTATTTATGACGATGGAGCCGAAATACACATTCTTCCGCTGTAAAACAGTTTAACCTTGGGATTTAAACTGTTTACGAGCGTTTAAATTTGTTTGTGATTTTAGCTTAGCTATGTTTAGGCTGTAACTCTATAGGAGCTGTAAAAGTATAAAAGTTATAAAGTTATAGCAAAAACTTATATACATTAGACTTACTATGCCAAAACATGGCAAGGAAGTATAGAGCGATATATGGAATTGATGATGAAGTGTACATTAGAAAAGTCTTCAAAATCAACGGAAGATCACTGGTACTGACAATACCCAAAACCTACGTTGAGAAGGTAGGGCTTAAATCAGGAAGTTTTGTATCCATGCAGATCGTAGGGGATGCTCTTGTTCTGACTCCGTTAAAAACTCCAAAACAGGTTTATCTGGAAAATATCGAATGTGATTCATAAAAATGTGAAATTAAATTAGATCCAAACCTCCTCACACGGCATTATTATGGGAGGTTTAACTTCGGAGGTTAACCAAGGAGGTGGGCTTACATGAAAAATTTAAACATTGATATAATTAAAGATTTCGGTTGGAAGAGGGGGTTAGGTTTAATAAGACCACCTCGATATGGTGGAACTACAACGAGTCTTAAGCTAGGTCTACAATTAGGTAAGACTGTTTACCTGAATTATAGACACGTGAATCACCAACATGCCATTGAGGTCATCAGCAAAATCGCTAAGGAAAACTATGAGATTTACATCGTTACCCATATTATTGGACGTGATCGAATTAATGAATTCGATTATGAGGTAAGCAAAGATAACATCGTAGCTTTCACCCCAAGATTCGCCAAGCTCCTTGCACTTCAAAGACTTAAAGAAGAGAATGTTGAAAGGGTTGATCCATATAACATTTTGTTGCAACAGGCTAAAAACAGCGATGTTGTTCTGACAGTTCCACAGATTGCTTGGAGAGAATTTGATCCCAGCGAGTTTGATGTTTTAGTGATTGATGAGAGCCCTACAATTGAAATATTCATGCCAGAATCCGTTTGCATCTTTAAGGTCCCGTGGAATCTAACAGAGAAAGGAAATTTGGATGAAATAACCAAGAAATTCTTTAGAAGGTTTATCGATAACTGTCCAAGCTATATTAAAGAAAATCATCCGCTTTACATTAAATGGTGTGAAGAGGTTCAGAACATTCTTAGCGATTTCTGGAACATCTATAAGGAAAAGAAAGCTAATGGTGCTGAACATACTATTGTTGAAGCTTTGGATGAGATTATAGCTAGACTTCCAGGACCTCCTTACATTAACGATCCACTACCCGTTAGAATTGCAATTGCGGAAGACATCTTAAGACACACCTACAGCGAAGAGGAATATGAAACAGTGAAGCTATTTATTGCGTGTCTGTTCTTCAAAAGCTATTACAGAGATACACACAAGAAAACCGAGAAGGACATATACATAGTTCCTGAGAGGGTGTTGCTGTTTAAAGACTGGTTAAAAGCCTTTAAACACATAATCGTTAGGTGCAACGACAGGAAAACAGCTGAGGAATTCTTCGAGGCTCTCGGTTTTGTCGAAGATGAGGATTATATCATTGATGAAGTGAATGAATTTAAGTATGCCCGCAATTTCATATTAGTCTCGTCTGATCTGAAGGAAGTAGCTAAGCAACTCCATGAACAAAAAATACCATTCCTTGTCCTTTGCGGAACCAAGAAAGAGGCTGAAGAAGCTTATGAGTGGTTCTCGAAGAATGGATTCTACGGAAAAGTACTTTTAGCTGACGCCTACACGTCACCCCAGAACATAGTCGAAGCATACAATAAAGGAAACATCGTGATTTTCTACCAAAACAGCTCGATCTCGCGAGGAGTCGATTTACCGTTTTATCAGGTCGTGCTTGTTTGGTCGTTTAGCTTTGCGTGTCCTTACGAGGAGTTGATTAGCTCTGACGAAGCGTTAAGGAAGATTGCAAACGAGCTTGAACAGAGTATCCTTAGAATCAGTCCTATTCCTGGTTTCGACGAGGACAGCATTAAGATTGTAGTGTTTGACGATGAGAGATCACTACTGAAGGTTATCAAACATCTAAAGTACGTTGGACACCGATACATCGGAAAGGTCGATCCCGAGTTTATAGCGAAAATTGGGGGGTTGTTTCTGCGATATTTCGTTGAAGAGAAAGCAGAATCGGAATCGCACGATAAAAACGCATTACCTCCAGTTTCATTTTACGGGCTAACTATAGATAAGAAGACTATATACTTAGACGTACAAACAAAAAGCTACGATATCGGTGCTTTTCTCCTTAAAGCTGCTTTGCTTGATGAAAATAGCAATACAGCGAAAACAACCGCTCGATTTTCCTTAACTCCAGATGACTTCAGGAATTGGTTCGAAGCTATAGCGGGTCAAAAGTTCGCAAAGATTGCTGATTTACGTGCTAAATTGAAGGATGTCGATGGACGCTTTAGCGATGTAGTCCTTCAGAAGATGTTTGTCCGTGTACTTAAGAAAACCAAATTGGTTAAGGAGACAGATGATGGTGTGATTGTAGCCGAAAAGAGTGTCGGATTCCTCGAGAGGAGAAAGATGCTTGTAGGAGTGACAATATCCTACCCTGATGGTGATGTTATACTCCACGAGCTCGATACATTTCGCATTAACGATCTAAATATAGGAGAAAATGCTGGAATGTTGGAGCGGATAGTCGATGGGTGTGGAGAGTGTGATTCGGGAGCTGTGGGAGTTTCATAATAAACACAATGTCAGGAAAATCCTTGTCCATGGTGATCCCGTTAGACCGTCGAGGAATGACACCATCTGCTTTGATATTAATCTGTTGGACTTCAACAAAGAAACAAAGCTGTTTGGGAAGGTCATCCATGCATATCAGACTTATGTCACGACTGGCAAAAAGCGAAAAAAGAGAAAATTAAAAAGCACTAATATCGAGAAAACAATCTTCGTCTGTGATGGGCAGGATGTAAAGGTTCTTGATCAGGAATATGCTAATATCTTTGCTAAGGTTTATACCGAGAAAAAGGAGATTATAGAGGAACTTGTGGAAATAGATTTTCCATTGTATGAGAAAAAGAGAAAAAAAGACCACAAGGTATTTGATGAGTGGTTTGACTATAACGGGTTAACATATAGGGCTTCAGCTTACTTTTCGTTCACTCATAAGCGATTGATCAGATTCTTATTCGAGAAATATGGTCCAAGTGGTTATCGCGAGTGTCTTTTTGCCATTGATAGGTGGAGGTACCGCAAAAAAATATATCAAAACCTGTGGATCTACGAAAACTGTAGATCAGATGACGTTTTGCTAGCCAACACGTTCATGACTATGCTGTAGTTAAATCATACCATCATGACAGCGGTGATAGCTTTCTTAACTTCATTCTTTGTGATTTTACCAAATACACGAATTGTGTACTTGTCATCCTCTTTGTAAGCTAGCAGGACTCTTTCATAATTTTTGGTCAATATCGAAAACTCTTCAAATCCTTCTCGTTTAACTTCAACTTTGCTACCGATTTCGATTTGATAGCCCTCAAGGTCGTCGTAGTTCTTAGCAATGAGTTCAATCTGATCTATATACTCGTCGAATTTTTGCAGGATTACATTAAACTTGTCTTGATTGAAAACCATGGAGCTGTTCGAATTCTTCTTATAAGCACAGATACTGTCGATCTTCATAAACAATTCATCGTAAGGTTCCTCGTCAACTACCTGATACACAAAGAGATAAGTATCTCTTATTTTGAAGTGGTAGCGTGTGTAACCGAAATTTTTCTCTGGTAGGACTAGGTATCCGATATTCAAGCTCACAAGGGTATCATAGATCTCCTTTAGGTTATGCACTCTCCTAACACATCTCTTTTTCTTTCTCCTTCCCATTTTTTCACCTCCCTCCATTAATAATAGATCCTTCATGCATTTTTGATCGATGAAAAATTACTACTATGCATAATTCTCACGACCAAAGATAAAAAATGAAAATGAAGATAAAGAATATCCGTTGTTAGATTCTGAAACATAGGAAGCTTTAAGAGTTAAATTACCGAGAAGATGTCGCCACTTTCACAACTAAGGAAATAAGCGAATTAAGATATATAATGTTTAATTTAAAATATAAGAGCATTAGCAGAAAGAGTAAAATAAGATTAAAGCTAAGAAGGAGTATGAAGCTAAAATGCAAATCTTGTGGAGCTACCTTCAACCACAATGAAGCTATCGAGCAACAAACCGATATCCCATGTCCCTGTGGGTGTAACGACTATTTAATAATGTTGTTATGTCCCATTTGCCTTAGCGATGATTTGGAAACAATAGAATCGGACTAAACCAGATTCTCCTCCGAAAAGACGGCTTTAGCCTTGTCAAGCAACTCCAATCCAGCTTTTGTGATTCGAACTTTATAGCTCGGAATTCCAGATGCACTTTCCTCCTTTTCAATTTTTACAATCTCCACGAGTCCCAAAAGCTCTAAAAAGAAACAGTTTTTCTTTACACTAGTGTAATTTGTCTTAAGAAGCTTCGATAAGTGATAAAACGAGTAAACCTTTCCATCAGCAAGGATTTTAAGGATATCTAGCTTCATTCTGTCACTTTTAAGTAACTCTACCATTCTGTATCGTCCACGATAAATTTAGAAAATCATATAAAATGTAGTTACATCTATTGAAGTGACTACAACAAAATTGTAGTGTGTGGTGATGGGGTATGCGAAGGAGTTTGATTTTTCTGCTAGTAGGATTGATGGCGATAATGTGTCTCTGTGCCCAAAAACCGCAATTCGAAAAGCCTACGGTGTCGATCGACGATATAAAGGTTCAAAGTGTTTCTGCTAGTGAGATAACTTTTAACGTTAGAGTTATAGTAAACAACCCTAATCCATTCGGAATTAAGGCTAAGAAGATTGTTTTCGACCTGTATTATAAGGAGGGTGGAGAATACAAGTATCTCGGTCATGGAGAAAAACAGGACGTGGAAATTAGAGCAGAAGGCTTGACAGCAATCGAAATTCCAGTTAGTGTAGAGAATAAGAGACTAATTTCAGCCATAATAGAGTTAGGAAGACAGGGCAATTTAGAATTAAAAGCTTCCGGCTCAGCTTACATTGATGTTAAGGTAACAACGATAGAGATTCCGTTTGAAACAACAAAGACAATTTCTGCGGAGCAATTTAGAGGAGTTGAGATAACTATTCCAACTCAGAATCAAACTCAGGAAGCTGAAGTGATATCTTACGAAGAAACAACGCCAACTCCAACACCAGCCCTTACACCCACACCGACGGAAGAAGCTAAGAAGAAGCTAATTCTAACCGTAACACCAAATCCAGCAAAGGTTGGGCAAGAAGTAACGATCAGGGTCGTTGATGAGGATGGAAATCCAGTTAAGGATGCTTGGGTTGGATATATCGAGGTTGGAAAAGCAATATTCGAGGGCAATATAATAACGAACTTAAACTACATCGGAAAGACAGATGAAAATGGAGAGGTCAAGTACAAGTTCACTATACCAGACATTTACTTCATTGGAGCGAAGAAAATCGGGTATGAATTTAACTACACGAAGCTAAGGGTAAAACTGCTTTCGTAACTTTTTCTCTTTTCGTTTATGGATCTAATGGCTCAAGTTGCTCTTGTTCTGGAATGCTGTTGTATAGTTTGAGATAATAGTATATTCTACATAATCTCTCGAAATCACATAGAGGTATTAATGGAGGTGGTCGATTTACGATTCTAGCTTCTTCAATCTCTTTTGATGGTTCTCACTTTCCATCTTTGTATTCCCACCAAGTTATTCTTATCTCAGGATCATGTATTGCTTCTGATATTCTTTTTTTAACATGCTCTATATATTGCCTTGTGAAGACAATTTTTTCCATAACAATAGCTTTTCTATAATGATCATGTTGCTGAATTACAACTATCCACTCAATAGGATTATCATACCCCTCTATTGTAATCTTAGTCCGGTTCTTCAGCTTTTTTCTAAGATCTTCCCAAGCTTTTCTAACAGCGTTATCTCCGTTGATGGTATTTAGCTTCGGAAACCAAACAACAGTCATACTCTAACCTAGTCTTTAAACAAGGATAAATTTTCCGATTTTGTGCTGATATAACCTTATAGCGTCGCTATAAAGTTTTAAGCTATAGCTCTATAATTCTATAGGAAATATTCATAAAAGCTTGCTTTCTAACTACTTTTCGGGGTGATTAGAAGTGTACGGAAGCAATAGGAAGTCGTTCATTAATCTTGTTAAGGATAAAATCCAAGGTTATCCAGAGGAGACGGCAGAAGTTGCAGGAGTGGAAACAAAAATTAGTTCACTAAGTCAGGAGGAAACAGAAAGATTAGCTATGTCAATTAATTCGCTACTCTATGGTGCTCCTGATGTTATCGTCGAAAACGTAGCAGACAATTTTGATCTGGTTGTTGACTTAGTGCGAGCAGTAAAATCGTTCAGCAGATCTCCATATCAGGGTATAAGGAGCAAAGAGAAAGGTCTGCAGATCATAAGGCTAACACCCGACGTATTTACGTATATTTGGGGAGCTACTGGAGCTACGAATTGGACGTATGAAGTAACAATTGCGGGAGTTTACGATTACGTAGGTACTCCAGATTCTCCAGAAACAACTGCAGAGGAAGAAGGTTTGATAATTTTCGGTTTCCTTGACACCAGCACCACGAAACCAGTTAAGCGAGTACAGATCGTTAAAGACGGACGAAGCAAATTCTATCAGGATTTGAGCTTCGAATACCTCTGTGCATACGATTCCGTTCCGTACATTCCGCTGGAAGAGCCAATCCTGATTCTACCAGAAAGCTCGTTTTACATTAAGGTTCAGACCTCCGCCGGAACGACAAAGCTGGAGCCTGTCGGTTTTAAAGTGCTGATGCGAACAGAGATTGCCAAATTCTTCGAATAACGGCTAAAGAGGTGATCTAGAATGTTAAAGCTCGTTCCTAAAGCGATGGAAGAGATATTAAAGGAAGGAAACACGGTAAAGTTTGTTGGCAACTTTACTGATTCCGTTAGGGATGGTGATTGCTTCACAATCGAAAGAACAGTACAGGTTACTTACGAAATATCCGTAATTCTGCCACCAGCCGACAGTACAATGATTGATCTAAATCAGCTTGGTCTCTATCCAGAATCTGAGAAAACATTGTATGAAATCCTTGTTGGTCTTAAAGGCGGAAAGGAGATGCTTATTTATCCACAGATTCCAGCTGGCAAATACATCTGGAGGTTAGAGAAATCAACAATTGTTCCAAATGTTGCATCCGAGGAGCTAAGGTATCTTGGCGAGATATCGGTTGATGATAGCCCCTACACGGATCCAAGACTCAGAATCCACACTATAAAAGATCTGGAACCGCTTGTTTTCATAGTTTACAATGATGCAAGCGATTACGAGAAGATAGTTCTGAAATTCATCGTGAATAAGTGCAGAATTAAAAGAATCGATACAGCTGGAAAGGCGGATAGAGAAATTATCCACTACGATTTGCTTAGATGGTAACGGAGGTGATGTAAATGCCTTCTGTAGTTGTTGAAGCTAATACCGAACCTCAAACAGCTTTTAATGTTCCATCGAATAAGATCGGTAAGATAACCTTTATCGAGGTGAACAATCAGAGTGCAACGGACGTAACGATAACGGTTGAAGATGTTTTTACACCCACACCATCAACAAACAATCCGAATCCCTCTGAAGTTACAAAAGAAAGAAAGATACTAACCGTAAAGGCTGGCGACGATGTTAGCTGGGAAGACTACAGTGAGTCTATAGAGATTCTCGGAACTTGTAAAGTCGTGGCAAGTGTAACAGATCCAAACTGCAAGATAACAATAGGCTACAAACTCGAATAAGTTTTCTAAATTTTTATTTTTCGGGGTGATATAATGTCTAACGCAATTTTGCAAGAGTTACGAGAGATCAGGAGGCTACTCGAAATTATCGCTATGTCACCGAAATATTGGGAGTACATTCCAACAAAAACGGACACACCCTTCGTGATCCCCGCAGGAAGTAAGAAAACCATCTTAGACGTTAAAGAGACCGGTAAAGTCTTGGGAATTCTGGCAATTACCGACAATCCTGATGTTTATGTCGAAGTTTCATTCGATGGAAAACGGATAGGCAGAAGTCTTAGGGAACTTTACGAAATAGGGCTAACCAAATGTACCCCGGGATTCTTTTGGATTTTAAAGTGGGACGAAGCTAACAATGTGTATATTGCCATTTATACCCCTCCGGGCGAGCCAGCTAGCTATTTCGGACATTTCGAGTTTACCGTTTACGCTCCTAAGGATTCCCCAGCTACGGTTTCTTATGTAATCCATCGATATCGATTAAAAAGTCTGTAGAGATAGGGTGATCCAAGATGAAGAAAATCAGAGTTAAGCGTTATATGGATCGAGCCAAACTCCTCGGTCGGGTTCTGGATTACCTTTACGAAGATAATGAAGTGTATCTTTCGGCTATTGGTCAGGAGATTCCAAAACTTCTTGATGTGGTCGAAATATTAAGCACAAGCTTTGGGGTCGATTACGAGCTTACACTCTTACGCGAAAATAGGAAGATAAAGATAGTAGCTAAGCTTTGGAGGTGATTTAATTGAGAACACTTGCAAAGAAGGCTATGTTTTGGTTTATAAGGAGACATCCAGAAGTAGACTGGTTCAAGCTTGCTAAGGAGTTTGAGGATAAAAAGCACGAAGTTTTAGAGAATATCACGGGAAAGCTCGATGCTCATTTCGATATTCTTTGTGAAAAGTTTACACGTTTACAAGCAAGGTTAAATGGGATAAGGGTAAGGAGACCCATCAGGCGGAGACCTCCACTGTTTTTAAGAGGTGAGGGAGCATGAGTGTGGCTAATGTCGAGAATATGCTAAACGATATCAATTCCAAACTAACGCTCATTCTGGAAAAGCTCGATAAGATGGATAGCAAACTCCAGAACCACGAAAAAAGAATTACGAGGTTAGAGATTGCCGTTTTTGAGAAACCGAAGTATCCTTTGAAGGAATATCTTGCTCTGATTGTGTTTACGATCCTGATGTGTTTTCTTGCTAATTTCGTTTTGGAGGTGATGGTAAAATGAGCGGTTTGGTAAGAAGAAAAGTGGAAATGCTTAGAGATGCTCTAGAGATAACGTTTCCAAAGCTTAGAGGATTTCCTAGGCTAATTAAGCCTAATCCATCAAAGCTGGAAGATTTGCCACCTAACATTAAAGACTTAGCTGAAAAATTCAGAGACAGCTTAGCTAAGACTCTGGGAGTTAAACCTGAGGATATTAGGGAAGATTACGTTGCTAGATGGATCGAGGGCTGGCTATCGGCAATACTCACTCCAGAAGCTCAAAAACGGCTAAAGGTGTGGTGGATAGCGGAGTAGGGGGTGATGCAATATGGTTAGGTTGTTATCCATCAAAAAGCACGCAGATAGACATAGATCTAGAGGTCCCGACGAGTTGTTGAACCTAACCAACATAAACGAAGCTATCGGTTTCGACGTTTCAGCACATGCAGATAGACACAGCTATGGCGGAACTGATGCAATTCCAGATAATGGTTTAAGGTTTAGCCAAATCGATAAAGTGTTTGGCACAGAAACAGCAGTTACAGTCGATGCTGGAGCTACGGTCACAATTAGCAAGGGAATCTACTATGTCCGAACGGGAGCAAACACTACAGTTGAATATAGCCCAGATGGTGGCACCACTTGGGTTACTCTAATTCCAGCGGGCAGTGCTGGATTAGTTATTAGTGATGGATCCAACGTAAGGCTTAACAATGCTGGAGCTACAGCAGAAGATAGCTATCTATTGCCTATACTGTAAAGGGGTCGATATGAGAGCGGAGAGACTTTTGTTAGCTGGGATTTTAGCTGGGGTGATGTTAAGCATGGTATTGCTTAGGCGAACAATAGTTACAGAGGTCGTTAGGGATAAGGATGGTAGGATCGTCCAGATTGTGGAAATGCATCAGCCCAGACCTTTAATCGGAACTTGGCTCTATAATACATCAAGCCTAATTGCACAACCAGCCTACGAGGCTATCGAAGTCGAAGGGAAACGCAAAAGGATCGAGAGGATTATTCCCTAATTTTTTGGATTATGAGCGATGGACTCAAATTTTTTGTTTCATTTGATGGAACATCCATTCGTATTAAGTGTCCAGTGTGTGGAAGGATTGGAAGACTTGTTGTAAAAAAGAGGGTTACTTCCACGGACATTAGAAGCTTCTACATCCAACACGAGGATGGTAGCCATTACATCGGAATCAACTCAGAGTATTTCGAAGATCTATACAAGATCTGGAAATTTTGCCGTTCGAATAGGTGGTCGAGATGCTAACCGAAAGATCGCTATTGCAAAGCCTAAGACATTTGCTAAATTCGCAACATCTGGATCTTATTATCTCCGAAGAGTTGCTTAGGGATAGGGATTTGAAGGTAAAAGAGAAGCTTAGAACCGAAATTTTGGATCTGTCATCTGTAATCGTTAATAAGTCTCGTAAGTTTCTAAACTTAAGGGGTCGTGGAACCTTACGTGAGATAATGCTTATTTCCGACTCACCAGATTTTAGAGTGGTTATTGGTGTTGATGGCAGAGAATGCATTAACAAAACCTTTTCCGAGCTACAGGAAGTGTCTACATACCTAAACTCCATCGACGCTTTTGAGGATGATGGTAAATATGTATTCCACGTAAGCGGTATAAGCTTTAGAAAGAGCTTAAGTTTTGAGGTCTACACTATCCAAAGCATAAGGTTCGAGAAGGTTTACGCTGTTTTTGATATTTCTGAGTCAGATTAACCCTATTTTTATAAAATAAACATATGTTCGCAAGAGCGAGTTTTGTTAGATCACCACAGATAAAACCATACCCTCCCAGCACGACCTCCTCAGATCGGCTTAAACAGCTATTCCTTAGATTAATCTAAACCCCTTAGCCCATAGACTGAGAGCAAGGTCTCGACAAAATTTTTGCTTTTTTATTTTTGTACGCAATAAAAATCGCAAAAATTGATTAATCTATTTTCCGAAATAAAATTTAAAGTTTTATTTCATTTTTCGCTTTGCGTACGCAAAAAGTACGTACGTACTGAAAAATACAAAAGCAAATCTTTTTAGATAAGGCGAAAGTTTCAAGTGGTTAGCTAGTTAATACCTCATAATGTCTTTCGAGCTGAAAAAGTTGGGGAAAAGTAAGGTTTACCGTCTACAAGCGAAGAAAAACATAGTCTATCCCGCCATTAGGCTTCCAGCGGAGCTCACCGAATATATCGGGAAAGATGCCGAGATTTACCTATTAGCTAACGAAAAAGGCTTAGGGTTGCTTTTGGTGTTTGATGATAGCTTAGAGGTTTTAAAACCGCTATTAAATCAGCCTCTCGAAAGTAGACTTACAGAGCTGGAGCATAGGCTTAACGCACTTTTTGGACTAATTTTAGGTAAAGGCGAGATAACCGGAGATACAAACAAAACAAAAGCGGACCCGGCGGGATTTGAACCCGCGACCTTGGGCTTAGGAGGCCCACGCCCTATCCATGCTAGGCTACGGGTCCGCACCGTAGGAAGGAATTACACCAGAGATTTATCTCAAACGGATAGATTTCCAAAGACTTTTCAGTCCTTAAAGGCTCTATGAATGCATCTATTTTTTTTTCGCTAATTGGTTTTAATCTTTCTTTAGTAAATTTATAGTTTT
>CAZBFC010000264.1:0-1920 GCA_964491095.1 uncultured archaeon
CGAAACCCTTGACGGATGTCCCAATCTAACGATTCTAGCCCTACCAAACAACCTCTCAACCAAGTTGTCCACAGCCACGTTGCTCTCAGCAGTGGCCAGCACCTTGTTACCCCTTTTAACCTCCTGAAGGATCAACTCCACCAATGTTCTCGTTTTGCCGGTCCCAAACGGTCCATGGATCAGAAAGAAATCCTCGGAACACAAAGCTAGACCTACAGCCTTCTTCTGGCTTTCGTTCAGATCCTTATCGAAGGGTTCATATTCTACCGATTGCGGAATCTTCGGTTTCCTTAAGCCCAAGACGAATTCCAAAGCTTTTATCCCGCTATCGCTTAAATTCTCAAGGTTTTCTATCATCCTTCGAAACGTTATGTCGTTTGCGTAGAGGTCGATTCTGACATCTCTCAACGCCCATTTCGGAACGTTTTCCAATGCAACCACTATATACCTACCGCCCTTCTCGGTTACGATACCAACGAGATCGCTTGCCAGGGGATTTCCTCTGCTAATGAGAACGAGGTCTCCGACACCGATTTCGGTTTTAAAGGGCTTAGCCCTACCGTATTTGACGAGCTTGTAATCGAATTCACGTCCAACAACCTTGCCGTTCAAATTCAAAATAGCTCTACCGAGTCTCTCCCTCTCAACTCCACTTAATCTTCGCATTTCTTCACGCATGGTTTCGATTTCAGCCTTTCTTTCAAGTTCTATGAGTCTCTTTAACTTCTGTATGTATCTATGCAGTTTTGCAGCTAATCTTTGAGTCATCTAAAATTACCAGTTTAAAAATGTGATAAATTTAACAAAAATAAAAATCTAGCGTGATAACTCGAAAGAGTTCAGATCAATTCCGTAGCCACTACCTCTACGCTTTCAACACCCTCAATGCCCTGGATCTTTTCGATCAGTTCGTCTCCGATTCCACCCTCGTCGGGCATGACAGCCAAAACCAGCAAAGCTTTTAGACCGAAGGCAATGGGTTCGATCTTGTAGTCTTTAATCTCAACCTTTTCTGGAGCTATCTCTTTTATCTTCTCATAGATCTTTTCGAGATCCACATCGACATCCTCGGGCATCACCTTCAACTTCATGTACACGTTCCCCATTTCAACCACCTCATGGCCCTACAAAACCACAGTTCGGACATTTATATGGATTCGCGAGCTTCCTACACTTCTTACACCTATAAATCATTTGACCGCATTCTGGGCAAGGAAATGCAACGTAATTCGTCCCTATTAGGTTAGCACCACACGTCACACATCTTGCCTCCATCAGCATCACCTCCCCTCAACTAACGTGCCCTTCGCTCTTCCTTTGGTTATATAATCTTTTACCCTACTCGCAAAGTGGCCGTTGCAGATAAAAGTATCTATTCCATACTCAACCATAAGCTTTGGTGCAAAGCTATCCAAGCAGGTCTCAATTCCAACGAGCTTCGAAGCCTGAATTCTCTCAACGAGCTTTCCATTCAATATTATGCCATCGACGTTTGTGAGCTTGACGACCTTATCAGCCTTAAGCTTTGAGGCTATCCAGACCGCTATGCTGTCTGAGGTGACATCCCATGAGTGAGGTAGCTCATCGTGGTTGATGAGAAGCTCATACGGAAGCAGAACTCCAACCCCTTTAAATTTAATTTCATCAAAATCCTTGGGCTTTATCCTTTTCACACCAAAGCTTGAGATGTAGTAACCGTACTGCTCCATCGCGAGAATTGCCATCCAATGTGCATGTTCATCATCGACATCGATCTTCTCAACCAAGTCGGCGAATATCCAACCTCCAGGAACTATTAAAATGTCCTCGTGCAACGATTGTAAAACGGATAAGATTTCCTTCACGTTTGATGCCACACTTCCTCCCAACTTTACAACGATCACCGATCTTACGATGGTAGCATGTTCAAAAAAGTTTCTC
>CAZBFC010000265.1:0-3806 GCA_964491095.1 uncultured archaeon
AACTATACCAACGATTTAATCAACCTCTCAAACTTCTCGGCACTCCTATCCCAACTGAATCGCTTAGCCCACCTTATCGCATTCCTACTTAATTTTTCTCTTAGCTTATCATCTGATAGTATCTCTATTATCGCATCAGCCAAAGCTTCTGGATTGTTATCCACTAAAAATCCATTGTATCCATGTTTTATCGAATCCCTCAAACCGGGGATATTGTATCCAACAGCAGGCGTTCCTAAAGCGTTCGCATCCGTAACAACTTGCCCCCAACCCTCTCTTACGCCAGAAACAGCAATAACCCACGCCTTCTTTACCAACTCATCTTTAGTTCTCTTATCAACGTATCCAAAGAATTTAACATCCCAAACCTTCGATTCCAACTTCCTTCTGAGATAACCATCCCCAACCATCCACAATCGTGCATCTTTTATCTCCTTCTTAACGATTTCAAACGCTTTAATCACATCCTGTGGTTTCTTAGCCTTTTTCATTCTTCCAACGAAAATTATCGTTGGCTTCTCAGCTTTTTTGGGAATTTCATCGACTGGCTTAACATTTAGCCCATTGTGAACTATGAAGATCTTTCTGAACCCTAAACTCTTCAAATCTTCCTTAGTTGAATTTGAAACCGTGATCGTTGGTATATTCACGTAATTTTTCAACCATCTTTTCTCCAATATGTAGTAACCAATCAGATTCACGGGAAAGGGTGTTTCATAGAACCAAAACTCTCTTGCAAGCTGATGGATCAAAGCTACGATCTTACAATTATCGACGAATTTAGGTGTATGAAATGGCTTAGTATTAATTTCATCGATCACCAAATCAAAGCTATTACCATTTCTCTTGTAGAAATCCTTCGCCTTTTGATATATTGTATATTTCCCACCATCTCTGACTATTCTAACTCCATCGATGATGTCCTCATCCCTGCAACCCCTAAACTTAGACGTAAACAGAGTGATCGAATATCCCTTTTCAGCTAATCTTTTGGCGATTTCATGAGTGTAAATCTCTGCTCCTCCAGCTTCGGGATTTCTTATATCCCTCCAGTTGAACCAAAGTATGTTCATCTTGACACCTAACGTTGTTTCTTTCTTATTTCATCTATCGCTTTCTTAATTCTATCAAGCACCTTCAATTATCGACTCCTCCTTAGAAGGTCTATAGTAAGTGTCGTAATCAGCCCTTTCTCTTCTTTCCTGTGCGGTTGTGATGGCTTTGGCATAATATTCTTCGATCATACCTGTTTTCACGAACTCCAATCCAAAATGCGATAACACTCCTCTATGAGTTCTCGGATGCTTTTCCTTTAGATATAAGATTGCTTTGGCAGCATAAAACATGCAGTAGTAAGCTCTGCTTATCGCATCGTCATACATCCCCTTTTCAAACAGTATTTTCGCAGAATTCAGCTTGGATTCCGCTTTTTCAATTAGGAGATCAACTTCATCCAACCGTAATCCCCTCTTTAAGTATACACCTATAAAACGAGGAGTTGATCTTCTTTAAAAAGTTGTATTCTTCAGTAGATAAAACCTTAACGGAGATATACACTCCCGTTCTTAGCAGTATATCTACGACTATATCGGATACCAACCTTTGCATCTTAAATGAATCGTAATTCGTAATCAGTAGGACATCTACATCTGAATCCTCTTTGTCCTCTCCCCTCGCAACCGATCCAAACAGAATTATCTTGTCAATCTTATCACCGTATTTTTCCTTTAAAATTTTAATAAATAGTTTTAAAATTTCCATCCTATCTTTTACCATATTTCAACCTCCAGCGATTTAACTAATTCATAACCGGTAACTCCGAGATCAAATTCGTATTTCATTGAATGTCACCACGTATACTTCTTTTGGTATTTCACCAGTATATATGGTCGCAAGATCTCCCTTCATCTTCCTCTGCTTTTCGTATATTTCATCCCTTGACTTGCTGTGTGCAATGAATTACCCTCGTCTTACAAATTCATCTTTTTTATTTCGTCTATCTTCATGATGACCGATATTAGATGATCATTCACTTAATTTTTTCTGAGGCTTTCAACAGACAAACGCTAAGAACTGTTCCAAGCATCATGAGAGATGCCAGATAAAGCCAAGATAAACTCAATAACATCCCTACAACCGCTATATTCAACGAAACTCCTACTCCAGATATCAAGCCGACGAAACCCAAAGCTAGGGGTATCTTATCTTCACTTACGATTTTACCCAAGAATGCCTGAAATCCCGGAAATAGGATTGAGAATGACGCTGTAAGGATGAAGCCCCAAGCGATTATGTTGTGTGGAAGATTTAAGAACGCTATCAACGCCAACAACGCAGATATAGGAATTACGATCGCTCCGAACTTATCGTATAAAGATCCGCCGAGCAACGAAAACGTGCTTGGAATTGCGTAAGATATCAGTCTGTATTCACCAACGATATCTTTACCTACTGCTGGGATGTACGCTATTACGATTGGAAGATTTACGGAGAAGCAAAATGCTACGACGGAATACAGAATCAATTTCCCGTTTAAACAGTTTCTAATCGAAGACAACGTCGGTCTTTCATCTCTTTGGGATCCACCTATCCCGTATAATGGCAACAGAGGTATAATGGAAAGTAAACATAGCCCGGCGGAGATCTTCAGCAAATCTTCGTAAGGAATCTTCAAGAGTGCAAACGGCCCCAATCCTCCGGCCAACACAGCCACAACGCTGATCAATCCGAAAGCGAAGCCCCATTTACTTTCCTCAACCACTCTATAAACTATCGTTCTGCAACATATCCAGTATATCGCGGACGTGAATCCAACGATCACCGAAGCTATTAACGCCAGCAGAAAGTTATCCAACAGCAAACTGCATGCAAATATGAAGTATCCAACGGGGCCAAAGATCATTAAAGTACCGGCAGGCTTTACACTTGTCAAAAATCCTGCCAAAACACTTGACAATGTCAAAACGAAATACAAAACCGACAGAACTTTTGTAGCGTCGTTGTAAGAGTGCAAGGGGTAAGCGGATTCGACAGCATTGTATCCGAACATTAGGAGAAACACCGAAGCCAACAGAAGCGCCAACACTCTCATATCAGTTTGGCGAATAAACCTCTCCTATCTGCCGAGTATGCAAAGATGTAGACCTTCCTAGACTCTTTAACCATCTCAAGCCTCTCCTTTATATTCTCTGAGATCATTATTATCGGTTCAATTTCTGCTTTAGACTTCAGAGCTTTCTGAAATTCTCTTCCTATTACTTCATCTCCTCTTACCCCAAGATCCCTAAAAACTACATCCCTAAGCATCCCTTTCATGTATGATAGCTCGTATTCTACACACGCAGGCCCTACGGCTTCAGGATAGATCATCGGATGTATACACTCAAGCTCAAAATCGTAGCTTTGTCCGACCAAAAAACATAGGGAGGGCGTGAAGAAGAACGCTCTCTTTAAACCAGACCACTCCAAATAATCTTCAATCACACCTCTCTTGAAATTAAACCAATCTTCAAGCAAGCTTATATCGTCTGTTTTTAAATATTCCTTAACTTTCCTCTTAATATCGTCCAAATCGTATCCCAACTCCTTAGCCTTTTCCCTGCAGTTCTCGCAAAAGCATGTATAAAAGAAATCACCGTTGGATGGAGACGGAAACCTAACGAAATCCAATATGACATCATACTCAACATCCTCAAGTTTCGATATATTTTTGACCCTCAATTTCTCATCTGATGGACATCCCAAAGCCTTTAACTTCGTTCTTTTACCGAATACGTTCTCAACGACGCCACCTTCAAACGGTTTAA
>CAZBFC010000266.1:0-4960 GCA_964491095.1 uncultured archaeon
AGTTCCTTTGTAAGCTTAACAGCCAACTCCTCTATCCTATCTATAAACTCACAACCCCGATAAATTCTCTCACCGATGTCTCCGATGGCGTACCTGTGTCCAAAGTCACTCGTATAACAAATTCTAACGGCTTTACTAGTCACATTCTCGCTCGCTATCAGAGGTATAGCATTCTCGATAAATCTATTGTGACTTTCGATAATCCTAAAGACTTCATCGATCATCCGCATAAAAACTAGGTAAAGATTTAATAATTTTTGCTACAATATAAAATTTCAGTAATAAAATATTAAATTAAATATAGAAATTAATTTAAAAATTGATTAATACTCATCCTCCTCGAAGTAGAATTCTTCCTCTTCAAATTCTTCCTCGAACTCCTCCTCAAATTCTTCCTCTTCAATTTCCTCTTCAAGTTCTTCAAGCTCGTACTCTTCGTTTGTATCTAAATGTAAGAATTTGCCATTCTGATATATCATAACCGCACCACAGAGAGTACATTGAATTTCCATTCCTTCATATAAATCTTTAAGTTCTATTTCCTCACCACAGTATGGACACCTTATGAGCTTCACCACCATATCTTTCAGACCTCAACTTCTCAAATTTAAGTTTTTTCTTCATCTCAATTTATCATGATTTTTATTCTCTAAGACCAGATATCCAGCTTTTCGATCTCATCAAACACTCCTACGATCTTATAGAAAGTCGTAACCTCCTTTAGCTCGATTAGCTCTTCCTCACTTAGATCTTTCTCAACCTCGACGAAGAATATGTAGTCTCCCAAGCCAGTCCTTGCGGGACGAGATTCCAGCTTTCGCAAGTTTATTCTCTTCTTATAGAAAACTTCTAAAACATCTTTCAAGGCACCAGGGCGATCTTCAACTCCGAAGAACAGCGAAGTTATCGAACCTCTTCTCTCACCACTACCCCGCTTCCTTATGAGGTAGAATCTTGTGATATTTCTGCCGACATCTTGAATCCCTTTCCTGAGTATGAAGAGCTTATGCAATCTTGCGGCATTCTCCGAAACTATCGCAGCGGAGTACTCATCCAAAAGCTCAATTGCATCCGATGTACTTGAGGTGTATCTGACTTCAGCATGAGGCAGATAGTTATTTATAAATCCCATACATTGAGCGATGGCTTGCGGATGTGAATAGATCGTCCTAATTTCCCTTAACGGAATTCTTCTCTTCGCAACCAAGCAGTGAATTACCTCAAGTTTAGTTTCACCGAAAACCTCAACATCGTGACTCAATAAAGCATCCAAAACCGGTAAAACAGTCCCATTTACGGAATTTTCGATTGGAACCAATCCGTAATCGACTTTACCTTCATCTACAAGCTTTATTATCTCATCTGTCGTTGAGCAATAGACTAGAGGTAGTCTCGAACCTACAAGTCTCAAAGCTACTTCCTCACTGAAGCTACCCATCGGGCCGAGAACTGCCAATTTTTTGCAGATTCCAAGAACCTTGTACTCTTCCTCCTTTGTAAGGTTCATTATAGCCTCAAACACGTTCTGAACGTAGAGAGGATTTAAATTGGTCTGAACCAATATGTCCCTAATCTTAACCTCCTCCAGATCGCTAAGCTCTATAGGCTCGTTCCTAACCTTCTTGTGGATGGCGATCTTTTTCCCTGCATTGATCCTCTTCTCTATCAGTCTTAAGATCAAAGAATCCACAGCTCTGATGTACCCCCTAAGCAAGTCGAGGTCTTCAACGTTCATGGTAGCCTTGTAGGCATCTAAAATGAGCGTACTGTCTCCATGATCTTTGTATTTCATCCTTAGAGCTTTGAACAGCCTTTGAAATTCTTTTTCATCCTTCAACTTTTCGTTAAGCTTTGCAATGCTTTCAACAAATTGATCCCTAAGTTTTTCAGCGTTCTTCTGGATATGATAGTACATCCTCCAATCCTGATTTAAAATTCTCGAAGCAAGCTTGTATAGAACGCAGAATATTGGAGAAGCATAAACTAGATCCTCCCTACCGACTTTATCAGCCAAGAAGTTGGCAACCGCAAGTAACGCAAAGTGGCTTATTCCTTGAATTTCGGCCATCCTCTCATCGTGCCTGTCTCTTGGCAGATAACTTATCACCGCACCGGCCTTTCTGAATTCATCCAAAATTATTTTCTCTTCCTCCCTCCCAGATTCAACAACTACGATAATGTTCGACAATCCTATCTCACTTTTTGGGCCAAACATCGGATGAATGCTTAGATAATCAAAGCCAGATTCATCAAATAGTGGTAGAATGTTGCTTTTTATAGACGATATATCAACGAGCAGTGCATCCTTCTTAGCAAATTTCTTTATATTTTCAAGGGCATCTTTGACGGCATCCATTGGAACGCATACAAATACGACATCAAAATCACCAATCTGCTCAAGCTTTACATCACTTTTCTCTCTAACTATATCGTAGCCAGCAACATCGTATCCCCTTGAGAAGAAGAAATCCTTAAAGAAGCTACCCATACCTCCAACGCCGTATATGAGGATCCTCATCGTGTGTGCACATTGCTATCAGAGAACAAAAAAATTTCGGCGTAAATGCTAAAAAGACCTATACAATCCTTGTTTCAAATGAGCCTCAGAGATAAGCTGAAAAAGGCTGGAAAGGTTTTCATAGTCGGAATTGCCGGAGATAGTGGCTCTGGAAAGACTACATTTGCAAATGCAATAAGGAAGTTACTCGGAGAAGATATAGTCAGCACGATTACGCTTGATGACTATCACGTTTACGATAGAACCATGAGATGGAAGCTTGGAATAACTCCACTTCATCCAGATGCAAACAACTTAAAGTTGGTTGAAACACATCTATTCATGCTCAAGAGAGGTGAAACGATAAAGAAGCCCACTTACGATCATAAGACTGGAACGTTTGGGCCATGGGAGGAATTTAGTCCAACTCCAGTTATAATCGTCGAAGGTTTGCATACACTTTACGATGGCATTAGAAACTACTTGGATTTCAAGATATTCGTCGATCCAGCGAGGTACATCAAAAGAAGATGGAAGATCAAAAGGGACGTTGAAGAGAGGGGTTACGATAAGCAGAAGGTTATAGAGGAAATCATTCAGAGAGAGCCAGATTACAAGAGATACATAGACTTCCAGAAGATATACGCAGACATCGTTATTAAAATACTTCCAACATCTATGCAGAGTGTTGAGAGGATAACGTATCTGCTTGAGGAGGAGAATTTTAAGGATCTGTATAAGGTTAGGCTTGTAATCAGAAAAGATGAGAACATTCCGAGTGAACCTATAAAGTTAAACATAGATCTTTCATCCTTAGTCAGAGCGAGCGAGAGAGATTTCTCTATAAGCTTCTTCTCGGATTACTATTATTCAAAACCAGCGAGCTTTATAGATATCGACGGATTCATGAACGTAGAGCTTTTCAGTTCTCTATTTGATGTGCTAAAGAAGGAGGTGGGATCTGAGGAGGTATATGAGATCTCAAAAGGATATGTGAACGCGATCGAAGTAGCAAAGCTTCTGGTCTGCTGGAGACTTTTGGAAGTTTTAAAGTTTAAGCTAAGTTAATTTTTATAAATTTATTAATTTATTAAAATATAAAATTAAGTTTTACATAAGAAAAATAGGCTAAAAAGAAAAATGAAAAAAATTACCTGTCAGCTTCTGGTGGGAAGTAACCGAAGCTACCGTAGATTGCCTGCAGATCCGCTAATCGTTCACCCTTACAAGCCTCCATGAATCCTTTGAGATATGCCCAGCCCGGAGTTACAACTCTAAGCCTATACGGCACAGTAGACTTTCCATCGCTAACCAGAGTATACAGTAACGTACCTCTCGCAGCCTCCGTAAGTGTTGTGTATTCTCCAGCCGGCACCGTCATCCTACCAAATAATCTGAAGAAGAATCCTCTAATGTCTTTTCCAACCTTATCCTTCTCCTTAAGCTTTCCGATCAGATCGTCGCTTATTACAGGGCCCTCTGGAATATCCGTCACGGCCCTTCTGATGATGTTAAGACTCTGCTGAATTTCGTTAACTCTGACCAGAAACCTAGAATATGAGTCTCCATCGTCAGCCACTGGAATATCAAACCCTATTTCATCGTAAGCTTCGTATGGCTCAACCTTTCTGACATCGTACTCAACGCCGCTAGCCCTTAAGAATGGCCCCACCAAACCGAACTTTATAGCATCCTTCTTATCCAAAACGCCTACATCCTTAAGCCTCATGATAACTGCCGGATTCTTTACGAATATCCTTTCGAACTTCTCCAGTTTCTCCTCCATGGTATAGGTCATGCTCTTTATAAACCTCAGTGTCTTCTCATCAACGTCCCTTCTGACTCCTCCAGGAATTATGAACGATGCCGTAACCCTCGCACCAGATATTCTGCATATAGCTTCGCAGATGTACTCTCTTAAACCGAATGGCCACATGAAACCAGTCGTATGTCCTATGAAGACAGCCAAAATACCTGCATCGTATAAGTGTGTTCCTATTCTACATAGCTCGGCCAGAATAGTTCTTATGTATTTGGCACGGGGTGGAACCTCGATATCCATAGCCTTTTCGATTGCCCTAACGTAACCTAAACTCATATTCGCACAATCCATTATAGCAGGTCTCTCAACCAGTGGAATGTTCTGAATAAACAATTTTGTCTCAGCCAACTTCTCTATAGCTCGATGGACGTAACCAGGATCTGGAATAACCTCAGTCATTATGTCTCCCTTAACTCGAACTATCAATCGCATGTGACCACTGCCGGGATGCTGAGGGCCGACCAATATCACGTACTCATCCTTTCTGTAAGCTTCCTCAACCAATTCTGGTGGGACAGGTAAGAATAAAGACTGATACTCCTTAGGAGGTTGAACCGGCACATCCAATGCAAACTCCTTCTCCTCCATAATCAACCCTCCAAAACGTATTTGTCTTCCTCAAGCTTGAAATCTTTCCTAAG